>NZ_AHBC01000051.1:0-124834 GCF_000236625.2 Halomonas sp. GFAJ-1 | reverse complement strand
TTTATAATCTAATCATAATGGTAGTCGTGTTCAGCACCTTCCTTTTCTTAATGTTAAAGGAAAGGAATGCACCTGACTCAAATCTAAAGTTAACGTTAGACAGGCTGGATGAGAAATACAGAAACAGAGAGAACAACCAAGAAATAATGGAAGAAATCCGTTCTTACGATATATGGAATGGATTTAGTGGAAGAGCCATTAAGTCTAACTTGCCTCTTATATTCGGCACTATATTCTGTGTTTACACAGCAGTAGAGCACGCTGCTAATGCGTTCAGCTGGTGGTAACACATAACAAGTCAATTAACTTCGCGCCTTCGGCGCCGGACAGCCTACATTATGCTTCGCTTCATTTCGGCTGCCGGTTATTGAGGCGTTATGTTTCTTGACCGCACCTGTTAACTGGTGCTGTTAATGGTGCCATGTCGTTGGCCAGGTAATCAGTATGCAAGTGAAATTTTCCGAGGATGTCATTCCTCTATCAGATCTGAAGATCAATCCCGGAAAGGTGGTTGGTCGAGCGCAAGATACGCATCGCCCAATCCTGCTCACCAGCCGTGGCCGCGGTATAGCTGTTGTTCAGGGGCTCGAGGATTATGAGAGAACCGCAGAGGAACTGCGGTTTGTAAAGGCGGTGGCGCAGGGGCTTATGGATGTTCGCGAGGGTAATACCGTATCGTTGGAGGACGCTAGGAAAACGCTGGGTATCGAGTAAATGGAATTACGCATCGCACAGTCCGCTCTTGAGGACTTACAGGCTATTCAGGAGTATTACAAAGAGCAGGATGTGCCACATATCGGTGATGATTTCGTGACTGCTATCCTGGAGCACTGTGAAATGCTTCAAATCCACCCAGATGCTGGTCGAGTTGTTCCTGAATTCAGCATGGATCATATTCGCGAACCGATTCACGCGCCGTTTCGAGTTGTCTATCTCAGGCAGGCTAAAGAAGTTGTGCTCATACGAGTCTGGCGGAGTGAGAGGCAGCTCGAATTACCAGCAAGCGAAACATAGCCAAGCCATTCACTCGCGAGTCTGTCTTTGGGGGGCTGGTTTAGCAACACCTTTGAAAGGTTCACGCTTGGTCACACCATCATTAAACCCTGCTTGCGTGTTGGCGGCGGATAGGCGGCATCAATATCTTCCAGATCCTCTTCGTCGAGTCTGACGTTATCGGCCTCAGCGTTCTGTTTGAGGTGATCTAGGTTCACAGCTTTCGGAATGGCAATTACCCCAGGGTGGCGCAGCGCCCAGGCGAGCGCCACTTGCGCGGGGGTGGCGCTGTGTTTGTCGGCGATGCGTTGTAGGGCGGCGTTATGCAGCAGCGCGCCGCCTTGCCCGATGGGGCAGTAGGCCATCAGAGGCATGTTTTGCTGTGCCTGCCAGGGTAGCAGGTCGTACTCAATGCCGCGTGCTTCGGGGTTGTAGAGCACCTGATTGGTGGTACACGCGGGCGCGTCTAGCTCGGTTAGGTCGTCAACGTCAAAGTTTGATACACCCCAACGCCGTATCTTGCCCTGCTCGCGCAACCGCTCAAACGCTTCCACGGTTTCGCTCAATGGGTACTGGCCGCGCCAGTGCAGCAGGTAGAGATCAATCGTGTCGGTGCCCAATCGGCGCAGGCTGCGCTCGCAGGCAGCTTGAACACCCTGGGTGCTGGCGTTGTGCGGGTAAACCTTGCTGACCAGATACACCTCATCGCGCCGCTCGCGGATCGCTTGGCCAACCACCTCTTCGGCGCCGCCTTCGGCATACATCTCGGCGGTATCAATCAGCGTCATGCCCAGGTCTAGGCCTGCACGCAGCGCTCTCACCTCCGCTTGGCGCTGCCCGGCATCCTCGCCCATATACCACGTGCCCTGGCCGATACGGGGTACGCTTGCGCCGCCTAGCTCAATCGTCTGCATGTCTATCTCCTGTGGTCGTTGTTCAAGGTAAGGTAGTTGATATTAGTGAAGCTCATTGCATCCCAGCGTCCTGTTGCGACCACACTAATAGCCGCCGAGGCCATTGATATTAATGAAAATGGCGGCCAATTCCGCGCTCTATCTAGAACTCTGCTACGGTTAAAGGGCGCTATGCGTATCTAATGCTTACTGTTTCGGTGCGCTTAGCGTTGTATATGCCAATGTTTGGTACTCATCTCAACAGATAAGGACATTTTTATGATCAGAACCACAATGGTTGAGCTATCTACCATCGAAGCCGCTGCTTACCGTCAGAAGCTTCGCGGCGGCCATGCTGGCATTGTTATCATGCGCTACGACACTGAACAGCCGGGCATCGCCACCATCAACCGCAAGTCGGGGGAACCCGACCCTTCACATAATACTGATCTGAAACTGTTCCCCCTTGAGGCCTTTAAGGAGGTTATGGAGCTTACTTCCGGCATGCCCTATTCGCGGCGCGGGAAAGTCAAACTCAGCGGTGAAAAAGAGGATGCCAGCGCCCAGGAAGAGACCGCTGAAGAGCTGGCAACGGTAGACAGCGCTGAGTATGAAGCGATAGTGAAGACCTACACTAACCGTAAAGGCGAGTTATCCTACGACCTGATTAATAAGGACTTTATTCAGTTCGCCAAGTCGAGCAAGACCGTCACCGACATGGTTGCCAACCACGCGTCAGTTGATGATATCCGCGATCACGTGGTGAAAGTGAAACTAGAAAGCATCACCGGCAACCGTGATTTGACGGTGGCACAAACACAGCGCATCGTTGAGATGCTTGATGAAGTCAGCCCACGGAATGTATTCAAAGAGTTGAATGACGAAATCCGTAAAATGCTCGCCAACCGTTAAGCAGGTAGTTGCTTAGACTGAGTGTTGAGAGTTCGTCATTCAAAATAGTCGTTAAAGAAATAATTAGGGCCAGTGAAATGCTGGCCCTAATGCTTTGTTATAGTTTGTGTTCAAAATATATTGTCTTCTTTACTGTGACTCTCAGAGATTATAACCATGCCTTACTCTGTTCCATTACGCTGGCTACGTTTTGCACTATTGGTATGCCTACTTATTATTCCTGTCACGATGATAGCCCACAAGGATCCTGTGAGAGCGGAATTGCAGCGTATTGAACAGGAACTTGAGGCACGTATTGGCTTTGCCGCCCACAACTTTGCCACGGGCCAGCGCTGGGAAGTGAACGCGGATGAGCGCTTTGCGATGTCCAGTACGTTTAAGACCTTGGCCTGTGGCGCACTGCTGGCGCAGGTGGATGAAGGGCAGCTAGCGCTGGATACTGAGGTCAGTTTTGCGGCGTCGGAGCTAGTAACCTATTCGCCGGTGACCGAGCAGTACGCGGGCCAGCAGCCGATGACACTGTTTGAGCTGTGTGATGCCACCATGACCACCAGCGATAACACCGCCGCTAACCTAGTGCTTGAGGCACTCGGCGGGCCAGAAGCGGTTACCGCGTTTGCGCGTAGCATGGATGACAGCACCACCCGCCTAGATCGCTTTGAAACCGAGCTAAATGAAGCTACGCCAGGAGATAAGCGCGACACCACCACACCCAACGCGATGCTGGCCACGTTAGAAAAACTGGTGCTGGGTGATGTGCTAACGCCAGAGTCTCGGCAGCAGCTTGAAACGTGGATGAAGGGCAATGCGGTGGCCGATGGCCTGTTTCGCGCCGCTATGCCGGACTGGGCAATTGCGGACAGAACCGGCGCGGGTGGTTATGGCTCACGCTCGATTACCGCGATTATTTGGCCGCCGGAGCAAGCACCCACGGTGGTAGTGTTTTATATCACCGAAACCGAGGCGTCGTTTGAAGCGCGTAATGCAGCGATTGCGTCTCTCGGTGAGGTGATTCAACAAACCCTACAAGGCCAGCAATAAGCGCAGCGGTTCTCGCTATACTGAGGAGCATGCTTGTTCGGTGCTGTACCGGGCGGTTGATCAAGGAGTGAATCATGCCAAGGTATTGTTTTTCTATGCGCTCGGCGCTGCCTGCCGTGCTGTGCGCGTCCGCCGTGCTTGCCCAGGGGGCGCAGGCGGAGGTGCTAAGTGCCGAGGCGTCTGACCCTAAGCGTTTAGGGTGGATGCAGGGCTTTCCACCGCCGCCAGAGCGCATCATCGGCCAGCCGGATTCCAACTACTTCAGCTTTCCCAAAATGCGCTGGACGGTGTGCCACTTTCGCGAGCTGTTGCCTACCAAGCAGGTAAGCCGTGGGTTAGGCGCGCCGGTGCCGTTTAGCTACGCGCTGGATGATGGGATTAACGATGTGACGTTCACCCCCATTGGCGGTAGCGAGCCAATGACCTGGCAGGCTGCGCTGAACGAAAACTACACCGATGGCGTGCTGATTCTGCACCAGGGGCAGGTGGTGTACGAAACCTACGCAGGCTGCTTGGATGAGGCGGGCCAGCATGGCGCCATGTCGGTGACCAAATCCATGACCGGCCTGCTGGGTGAAATTCTGGTGGCGGAGGGCGTGCTGGATGAGCAGGCGCTGGTGGGAGAGATCATCCCCGAGCTAGCGGAGAGCGCCTTTGGCAATGCCACGGTGCAGCAGCTTTTGGAAATGACCACAGGGCTTGCGTTTAGTGAGGAGTATAGCGACCCCAGCGCGGAAATCTGGGCGTATAACGCGGCGGCAAGCCCGCTGCCTAAGCCAGAGGATTATACCGGGCCGCGCACCTACTATGAGTACCTCGCTACCGTGCAGCCAGAAGGCGAGCATGGGCAGGCGTTTGGCTATAAAACCATCAACACTGATGCGCTGGGGTGGGTGATTGCACGCACGACCGGTGAGTCGGTGGCATCGCTGTTGTCATCGCGCATCTGGCAGCGCATGGGCGCCGAGCAGGATGGCTACTTTACGGTCGATTCTATCGGTACGTCGTTTGCAGGCGGCGGGCTTAGCGCGGGCCTGCGTGATTTGGCTAGAGTCGGCCAGCTCGTATTAAACGAAGGCGAGATAAACGGCGAGCGGCTATTTCCAGCGGCAGCGGTAGAACGCATTCGCCAAGGCGGCGATAGGCAGGCGTTTGCACAGGCAGGCTACCGCTATTTACCCGGCGGTAGCTACCGTGGCATGTGGTGGTCGCTGCATAACGAACATGGCGCCTTCGCGGCGCGTGGGGTGCATGGGCAAACCATTTATATCGACCCCACTGCCGAGATGGTGATTGTGCGCTTTGCCTCGCACCCGGTGGCGGCCAACGCCGCTAACGACCCGACCTCGATGCCAGCGTATCAGGCAGTGGCGGAGTATTTGATGGAAAAGGCCCAGCCCTAAAATGGGCCCTTAAAAAACAGCCTTAGTTGGCTATTTAGTTAACCGAGTGGCGCTTACACCAGTTCGCGCTTCTCACGCTTAGCGACGCGTATGTCTTTTACGGTAGCGATGCCGATAACCGCGAAGATGGCGAGTGATATCAACGGCCAGATCAGTACATATAACGCCAATATAAAGGTTTGCATGTGCTTTCCTATTCGCTAGCTGGTGCGTTTCGGCGCACCAGCAGTGGAGTGATTTCGGCTTATCTCACAGAGCTTATTTTCAAAGGCTTAGCTCTGAGTAGCCGGTTTGGCCGGGTCGTAGTTGATCACTTTCTGATCAATCTGCGAGAAGTCGAACTTGCTCGAACTCATCAGGCTGACCGCGATGCAGACAATCGTGCTAACGCCGTAGGCCATCAGTGAAGCCAGCAGCACCGTGTAGTCCCGCAGGAAGCCAACGCTGAAGTAGGCCAGCACGATGGCGCAGAGTGTGCCGAACACCAAACCTACCCGGCGTCCGCAGAACCCGAACGCCATCAGGCCGAGCACCACGCCACCGCCCACAGCGGCGAGTAATTCAAATAGCCCGCCGACGACGCCGACCAAGGGCAGCAACTCAAAGCGTGCGACGCAGAACATCACTAGGCCCGCGATCACCGCGGAGGTGAAGGCCGTATTAGTCACTCGATCCCAGAAGCAGCTGGCGATAACCGGGAACACAATCGCGCCCCAGAGTGCGCCGACAAAGACCAGCATGATCAGAATATCCATCGAGAAGCTGGCGAGAATCACCCCGATCAGCGTTGCAACGATCATGGTCAGCCTGCCGATAAACAGCATTTTGGTCGGGTCGGGTTTGTTTTTGGCGATGTTCTTGCCGTACACATCGGCCATCACAATCGCTGACATGGCGGAAAGATCCGAGTCGGCGGTAGAGGAGAGCGAGCCAATGACCAGAATAAAGAACAGCGCGATAAACACCGGCGAGAGGTACATCGACACCATTTGCGGAATCAGGTTGTTCATGTCGCCACCGATGGGCTCCATACCGGTCATCAGCGCCATCAAACCAATCATGCCCAAACCAATAACAATCGCACCGTAACCAATGGTCGCGGTAATAAAGGTCGGCTTGATATGGTCTTCACGCACGGCGAATAGCCGCTGGGAGATAGTCTGGTTACCAATCGCGTAAGCCAGCACCGCCACAAAGAAGGGCGCGCCTTGATTAAGGATGGCGTCCATCGAGAACAGATTTGCCTGCTCTGGCGTGAGGAAACTCATGCCATCCGACAGCGTTTGCGGGCCGCCGAGGGCGAACATCACCGCTGGAATAATCAGAATGGCGACGGCCATCATGGCCATTAGCTGAGCAAAATCAGTCAGCACCGAGGCGCGGAAACCCGACCATAGCGTATAGCAGAGCACCCCGACCCCAGCGATGATTACCCCGGCCTGGAAAGAGAGGGGCGAAAGTACCGAGACCAACGCGCCGGAAGCCGTGAAGTTAACCATCAGGCTGATGATGCTACCCAGGATATTAGAAGAGGCAAGGATCAGCTGGCTGGAAGAGCCATGGCGAGCATGGATAAGCTCACCCAAGGTGTGCGCGTTGGGCGCCAGTTTGCGAAAGCGACGGCCAAAGGGGTAGATGAACAGAATCATCAGTGCGCCCCACAGCCCATAATGCAACGGGCCGGAAATGCCGTAGGTATAACCTGAAGTGGCGGCGCCGTAGAACGAGGCTGCCCATATCCAGGTGGCGGTCATGCTGGCAGCGCCCAGACCAAAGCCGATCTGATGATTGGACACCATAAAGGCGTCAGTATTTTCCTTTTTCTTTTTAATCAGCAGGGTCAGCAGATATGTGCCGCCGTAAAAGAACACCAGCAAAGCGAGGACAGTCACGGTCGAGAATTGATAGAAATTTTCTTCGTTCATTGAATACCCGTAGGCTTTGCAGCCTTAGCATCCTAAATAGCAACCAGAGCTCCATCGACGGAGTGGCGCCAGAGGACGTAAGCAAAAAACAGATCATCTTTCTAGGTATGTCTGTGGCGAGATGTGACTGCGGTTGGCAGTCTGGTCGTGCATGTGTCAGGCGTTGGAAGCGCCTTAATAGAGGGGTCGGATTAACGCACACAGTGAGCTGGAATAAAGCGCAGGGAGGGGCGAACCGGATGGCTACCCTACTCCCTTAGGCACGAACAGTACAGGCGGAGCCCAGCTGAGCGGCTGAAGTAACGTTTGGAACATTATGATAATGCGCTGCTGCAAAGCATCTATTTTTTGGTAGTTTGATGCCTTTTGAGGCTTGCTCATCCAGCGATCGGCTGCCCATTAGCGTTAATGTTGATAGCGGTTATATTAGCGCTGCCCCCACCTCCACTATCCCAAATACCGCTACCCCAGCGGCTACCGGCCAGCCTAGCGAGCGTAGCCGCCACCATGTGAGTAAGGTGGCGCTCAGCCCGATAACGGTAGCGAACCATGAAATGGCGCTGGGGTTGACCGGCACAATAGAAACGCCCAGCACCCCAGCAATCATCAGCGGGCCAAGAATGCCCAGCCATTGGGGCATGGCGCTCATATCGGTATCGCTGCCCAAGCGGCGCTGCATCCACAAGAACGGCACGACGCGCATCAGCAGCGTGCCGAAGGCGCATATCAGTACGGCGAGCCAGAGTCCGGTACTCATTGTGGGCGCCTCCCTTTTTGAAACTTCACGGTGTAAAAGCACAGCGCGCCGCAGGCGGCGCCTAGCGGAATAGCCACGTTGCTGCCGCCTACAAGGGTTAGCCCAAGCGCGGCTGCAATGGTAGCCCCCATGGCAGCGGCCCACCGCTTATTGGTAAAGCGCGGGGCTACCATGGTGAGAAACAGCGCGGGAAGGGCGAAGGGCATAATCTCACCTAGCAGCGGCCAGCGGGCGGTAAACGCTTCACCGGCGGTGGCGCCTACCATCGTAAACACTACCCATGCCGCCCAGACAAAAAGCGATGCCCCTACAAACCAGCAGAAGCGCTTGGCTTCGGGCAGTTGGGGAAGCCGGGTGAGCGCGAGCGCAAATACTTGGTCGGTCAGGCCGTGCATTAACCAGGGCCAGTGGCGGCTGCGCGGCAGCAGGTGGGCAAGGTTAGGGCCATACACCACGTGGCGCACGTTGATCAGCAGGGTTAAGGCCACCACTAGCCACAGCGGCGCGCCGGTGGCGATCATGCCCACAAACAGAAACTGCGAAGCACCGGCGTAGATCAGCAGCGAGATCGCGGCGGCCTCTAGCGTGCTAAACCCCGCTTGGCTAGCGACTAAACCAAACGACAGCGCCACCGGAATATAGCCGCCCAGCAGCGGAATGGCTTCCCGCACGCCTTGCAGGGTGCTTCGCCCAGGAGAGTGGCTAACAAGCTCGCTCATGGCGTGTTCCTCTGTGTGCCGTAGGTCACGGTGAGTAGCATGGTGGCCTCGCCGTCATGGGTGCGGTAAAGGTGTGGTTCGTCGGCAGGAAAGGTCACGCTTTCACCGGGGGCGAGTGCCGTGGTAGCACCTTCTGGGCCGGCTTCTAACCAGCCGCTAATCAGCGTTAAGGTTTCCTGAGTGCCTGGCGTGTGGGCTTCCGCATGGCGCAAGGTGTGGGGCGCGCAGCGCATCCAGTAGGCATCCACTTGGGGTGAATCTTTGCCTTGGTCAATCAGTTGAACCTGAACGCCATCTTCTCCAAGGGGCATCGTGATAGGCGCCACCAGCGTGCCAAACGGTACATTGAGCTGTACGGCTAGCCGCCAAAGAGTGTCCAGCGTGGGGTTGCCATTACCTTGTTCCAGGCGGCTTAAATTGGACTTGGCGATTCCTGCTGCGTTAGCCAGGTAAGAGAGCGACCAGCCTTGCGCTTGACGCAGTGACTGTAAATGCTGGCCTAGGGTACTTAGTGAGTGTTCATCCATTTTATTATCTCGTTGTTCCTTTTATAGAACGTTCTATATAAAGAACGTTAGCCTGTCAACGATTGTTTTGGCGCCGCTGGCTGGCACTCTTTATGCATCTTCCTCTCTAGGTGTTTGCGATGGGGAAGCGCAATGCGTTCGTTGGCAATGCTTAAACCGGTTAAATCGATTTTATGGAGCGTGGCGCTGTTGCTGCTGGGCAATGGCCTGCTGAATACCCTGCTAACACTACGTGGCACAGGGGAGGGCTTTTCCAGCGCGGTGCTGGGGATGATTATGTCCGGCTACTTTGTCGGCTTCATTTGTGGCACCTGGGTAAGCGGGCGCTTAATTCGACGGATGGGGCACATTCGCACCTTTGGTTTCTGTGCCTCCATTTGTGCTTCGGTGGCACTGTTGCACCTTGTATTTATCAACCCGTGGGTGTGGTTACCCTTGCGGGTGGTTTACGGGCTTTCGTTTATCACCTTGATTACCGTGATTGAGAGTTGGTTGAATAGCCAAGCCGCTAGCCACGAGCGGGGGCGTATTTTCGCGGTGTATATGGTGGTTAACCTGGGTGCTCTCGCCACGGCTCAGCAGCTGCTGCGGCTTGCATCGCCACAGGGGTTTTTGCTGTTTGTGGTGATCGCCATTTTAATTAGCTGGGCATTGTTACCCATCACCATGACCCGCCGTGTTCAGCCTAAAATCCCCGAACGCCCCAAAAGCAGCCTACGGGCACTATTAGGCTTTGCGCCGCTGGCGGTGGCCCAGCTGATTGACCAGCTGCATCCGGATGAAATTGTCTCTGGCTCGGCGGATATGCTGGTGATGCACGGTGCGGGCTGTGCCGTGGCACCTATTGCAGCGGGGTCGCTAATGACGATTGTAGGAAGTCACGGCTTACCCATTTATATCGCCAGCGTGTTTACCGTATTGGGTATTTACGAGCTTTACCGTCGCCGCCATGTGTCGGCCCTGGTGACGCATACCGCCCACTTTGAGCCAATGGTACAAAGTAGTGCAGAGGCATTTGAAATGATCTTTGATGATACGCAGCGTGATCTCTTTGACGACCCAAGCTTTTACGAAGAGGAGGAGCGTCAGCGGCTGGTGGGGCTTTTTAAGCCAGCAAAGGGTTAATACCAGCAACGAGATAATGCTTAAGCGTGGGGGCGCTACATCAAGCAGCGCCCGGCGCCCGAGTACCCAATAAAAACGGCGTGCTACCCCGGTAGCACGCCGTTTTTTTAATCAGTGCACTGCTAGTCAAGCAATGGTGGATGTCTGAGTGGACGCTAAAACGCCATGTTCAACCTGAGAAGGAGAGCGGGAAATATCGGCGATAGCGCTTAACGCTGTAAGGTTGGCGTGGCCTTTTTTGGTAAGTTCGAGCACATCCGGCGAAGAACCCCATTTCAGCAGCATATCATCTAGACGCCGCTCGGCTGCCTCAAACTGACCGCAGTGGCTGAGCAGCTTGGCAATGGTGTAATCACACTCGGGGGTATCAAACATCTCTTCCTTGATTTCTTGAATAGCCAGTTGGAGACCCGCTTGGGAAATATCTGCCAGTTGGTTATGTTGCATGCCACCACTCCTTGTGATTGCTAACGATTACGTTCTACACGCACTAGGCAATTTGTTTATGCCCCTCTTGCGCACACCGAGGCTAATACAGCGTTTAGCGAGAATCAATTCCAAATTAAAAATGTTACAAATTTTTAACACTAAAGAGCGTGACGATGAGACCTGTTACATAAATACTTACTACTTACCACGTGAGGTTTAATCAGGTTGCTTGTGGCTAGACGCTCGCAGCGTCCAGTAACCACCCCACAGGCGGGTAGCCGTAGTGATGATGCAAGCAGCGGCAAATAGCCCCGCCAGCCATGGAAAGTGCTGAGGAAAGAGGCAGAAGAGCACCAGCGCAGCCACGGTTTCGGTGCCTTCGGTTAGCCCTTCTAAATAGTAGAAAGCTTTTTGCGGGAAGTTGGGCCGCTCAACGTTGCGCGCTTTGGCAGCAATGGCAAAGGCGAGAAACGACGTTCCTGTGCCGATAAATGCAAAAAGCAACACCGCGGCGGCTAATGCGTTTTGCGCCGGGTTAGCAAGCGCAAACCCAAGCACAACCGCTGCGTAAAACACAAAATCCAACCCAATATCAATAAATCCACCGGCATCGCTTTGTTGGCCGCTTAGCCTAGCAAGAGCGCCATCCAGGCCATCGCCCACGCGGTTTAGCACAATGGCGATTAGTGCTAGCCCGTACTGCTCAAAGGCAAGCAGCGGCAGGGCGGTGATACCGACTAAAAAAGCGCTGAGCGTGACGTGGTCGGGAGCGATGCTCAGGCGATGAAGGTATCGCGCCATTATTGCCAGCGGACGATGGGTGAGCGGCATAGTAAAACGATCTAGCACGTTAATATCTCCGGCGATTGCTAATTTTCAGGTTAAGGTTTTCCAGGCCAAGTTTTTCCAGACCAAGGTTTTTAAGACCAACGCTTTTAAGACCGAAGCTTTTAAGACTAAAGTTTTTAAGACCAAGGTAGTTAGACTTTGGTTGTATGTTCAGCCAATTTACTGGACTAATGGCTTGTCGCAGTGAATAAAGGGCGCCACAAAAACCAGCCTGACTGGTTTAACTAGGTCATGGGGCTACGCTGTTTTATAACCCCCTCTTTTTTCACCTGACTGCAAGCGATACTTTTCTAATGCGCAGAACTGCTACGATGACGCTCTGGGATCAGCTTTGGCATTCCCACGACCAGGTCAAAAATCTACTCATGTGCGCGTTGCCAACAACGGGTACGGGTAGCGCCTCGCCAGGTTCATCAAATACGCAACAGGGTAGTGGCTCCAAGCCGCCTCGCCCACCTGCCTATACGACGGCCCAAAAAATTGGCTTAGTGTTAGGGCCGATGCTATTTGCCTTTGTGCTGCTATTTTTTCACCCGGCAGATTTGAGCTTGGAAGGCCGCATGGTGCTTGCCACCACGCTGTGGGTAGCCGTTTGGTGGATTACCGAAGCCATTCCAATCCCCGTTACCTCGCTACTGCCGATTGTATTGCTGCCCATCACCGGTGCGCTGGAGAGCAGTGCCGTCACGGCTGCCTACGGCAACCCGATTATCTTCTTATTCCTTGGCGGTTTTATGATTGCGCTAGCCATGGAGAAGTGGGATCTGCACAAGCGTATAGCGCTGAATATTATTTCGGTGTTAGGCACCAGTATTAATAGCATCGTGTTCGGCTTTATGGCCGCCACCGGCTTTCTGTCGATGTGGGTCTCCAATACGGCAGCGGTGATGATGATGCTGCCTATCGGCACTGCCATTGTTTATCAGGTTACGCTAGAGCTGAATAAGGGCGAGGGTGACCACAGCGAAGACATCGATAAATTCAGTAAAGCGCTGATTTTTGGTGTTGGCTACGGCGGCACCATCGGGGGCTTGGGCACCCTGATTGGAACACCGCCCAATATTATTCTGGCAGCCATCGTTAATGAGCTGTTTGGCGTTGAGATCACCTTTGCCAGCTGGATGATGTTTGCCTTTCCCGTCGTGGTGGTGCTGCTGTTTATTGGCTGGGTTATGCTGACCCGCTTTATTTATCCGATTAAATTCAGCAACCTCCCGGGTGGCAAAGCGCTCATTGCTAAGGAAAAGGCCGCGCTGGGTAAGATCACCTTCGAAGAGAAAGCAGTGTTGGGGGTCTTCCTGTTCGCGGCGTTTTTCTGGATTACCCGTTCGTTCCTATGGCAGGGGCAGATACTAGCGATTCCCGGCATTAACGACACCATGATTGCTATTTTTGCGGCTATCCTGCTGTTCTTAATCCCTTCGCCTAATAAAGGGGGTTGCTTGCTGGGGTGGGATGTTGCCAAGGATGTACCTTGGGGCATTTTGTTGTTGTTCGGTGGCGGCTTGGCGATTGCCGCTGGCTTTAGCTCCTCCGGGCTGGCTATCTGGATTGGCGGGCAAATGAGCGTGCTAGAAGGGGTTAACTTCCTGCTAGTGATACTGCTAGCTGCGGGCATGGTGCTGTTCTTAACCGAGATCACCTCTAACACCGCAACGGCTACAATGATTTTGCCGGTCTTGGCTTCGCTTGCGTTGGCGCTGAATATTCACCCCTTCGTACTGATGGTACCCGCAGCCATGGCAGCCAACTGCGCCTTTATGCTGCCGGTAGGTACACCGCCCAATGCGATTATTTTTGCCACCGGCAAGATTAAAATTATCGAAATGGTGCGCAACGGCTTCTGGCTCAACATTATTGCGCTACTGCTGATTGTGGCCGCGGTTTATTTCCTAATGCCCATACTGTGGGGAGTCGACATAACCACGTATCCGGATGCTTTCCGAAACTAATTGTTCGTATATGTTGTAGAAATTACCCCGCCGCCGTGCGGGGTTTTTTATGGGTAGAGAGAAGGCGGCATTGATATGATGGGCCATATTTTTTGCGTTGAGCCTGCCATGCGACTACTTCATACCGCCGATTGGCACCTGGGGCGGCTGTTTCACAACCTCTCGCTACTGGAAGACCAACGTCATGTGCTGAATCAGCTCATTGAGATTATCGACCGCGATGCGGTGGACGCTGTGCTGATTGCCGGTGATATCTACGACCGCTCTGTGCCACCCGCCGCCGCCGTCACGCTATTAGATGACATCCTTGGCGAACTGTGTGAAAAGCGCGGTTTGCCGGTAATTATGATCTCCGGCAACCACGACGGCGCGGAGCGCCTGGGCTTCGGCGCGCGCCACCTGCGCCAGGCTGGCCTACATATTTTGTCTGATTTAGCTGCCTGTGATCGCCCCGTAACACTGTCGATTAACGGGGTAGACGTGGATGTGTTCGGTATTCCCTACGCTGATCCAGAGTATGTGCGCAGCCAGTTTTCAGCCGATGTACGTGACTTTGATAGCGCTCACCGCTACTTGATAGAGCGTATTGAGGCAAAGCGTCAAGCAGGCCGCCCCGCCGTACTGATGAGCCACTGCTTTGTGGATGGTGGTAGCGCCAGTGATTCCGAGCGGCCGTTGACCCTAGGCGGCGCAGAGAGCGTGGCGTGGGAGCCAATGCAAGCGTTTGACTATGTCGCCTTAGGCCACCTTCACGGGCCGCAATATCGCGGCGGTGAACATATTCGCTACAGCGGCTCGCTGCTTAAATACAGCTTTTCTGAAGCTAATCAGCGCAAGGGCGTTACCCTGGTGGATATTGGCACCGAGGGCGTGAGCCAGATTGAACACCGCCCGCTGACACCACGCCGAGAAGTACGTGTGTTGGAAGGTGAACTGGACGCGCTGTTAGCACAGGGGAGAACCGACGCCCAAGCCGATGACTACCTGTTAGTGCGGCTGACCGACCGCCACGCGATTCTTGACCCCATGGGCAAGCTACGCGAGGTCTACCCCAACGTGCTGCATTTAGAAAAGCCCGGCATGTTGGAAGCCCAAGGGCGTCAGCAATTAGACCGTGAGCGGCTGCAGTTTAGTGCCCTGGATATGTTTAGCGATTTCTTCAGCCAAACCAGCGGTGAAAAAATGAGCGAGGAGCAGGCCAGCGCCATGCGTGAACTCATCACCACGTTAAGCCGCGAGCAGGAGGAGAAGCCATGACGCCGTTAACGCTCACCATGCAGGCGTTTGGCCCCTTTGCAGGCAGCGAAACGATTGACTTCACGGCGCTGGGCAAAAGCCCGCTGTTTTTGATTAACGGCCCCACGGGTGCCGGGAAAAGCTCGATATTAGATGCCATCTGCTTTGCGCTTTACGGCCAAACCACCGGTAATGACCGCGATGCCGGGCAGATGCGTTGCGACCAGGCTGCTGATGCGTTGTTGACGGAGGTCAGCTTGGATTTTCGCCTGCGTGATGGGGCTTACCGAGTGCGCCGGGTGCCCCAGCAAGAGCGCCCCAAGGCCACTGGCGAAGGCACGACCACGCAAAGCGCTGAAGCCCAGCTGTGGCGGCTGACTCCGGAAGGCGAAGAAAATGAATGTTTGGTGGCGCGTAAGGTCACCGATGCCAACAGCCAGTTGCACGCTTTAATTGGCCTGGATGCTAATCAATTTCGGCAAGTGATGGTGCTGCCCCAGGGTAAGTTCCGCGAGCTGTTGTTGGCAGAATCAAAAGACCGCGAGAAAATCTTTTCGCAGCTGTTTCAAACACACATTTTTCAGCGCATTGAAGAGCGCCTGCGTACCCAGGCAAACCAAATTGAGCGGGCGGTGAGTGACCATCGCCAGCATATTAGCGGCATTTTGGCCGGTGGCGAGCTGGAAAGCGAGGCGGCGTTAGCGCAAGAGTTATCGGCGCTAACCCCGCAAGTAGGGCAGGCGCGCCAGTGCTTTGAAACTGCTCAGCGGCAGCGGCGCAGCGCTGAGCAGCGGCGAGACGAGGCCCTAACGCTGCAGCGTCAATTTGACGCCCGCGACAGCCTCGCCGCGGATAAAGCACGCCACCTTGAGCAGCAAGCGCAAATAACGGATTTCCAAAGCCGCTTGACCCAAAGCGACCACGCCCAAGCGCTGCGGCCCCACAGCACTGCGTTAGCCCAAGCGCAACAGGCGCTGAGTACCGCCCAAACAGAACAGCAGCAGGCCGATGCCGCACTCACCACTCAGCTTGCCAGCACTGAGCAAGCCAAGCACACCTTTGAGACAGCGCGCCAGCACCAAACGGAACTGCCCGCGCTACGTGAGCGCCATCGACAGTTGGGCGAGTTTATCCAAAAAGGCCAGCAGTTAAGCGAGCTTGAAGCACGCTGCCAAACGGCCCAGGCCGCTTGGCAGCAAGCCGATGACCACCTAAAGCGCGATGAAGCGCGGTTAGACAGCATTCGCCAGCAAGGTGAGGCCATTAGCCTCACTCTTGAGAGCCTGCAAGCGGAGGGTCAGCAGTTGGCCAGCGCCCCCGCGGAGTTAAGCCGCCATGAGAACCTGCTAACTCAGCGACAAGCGTTGGATGATCTTATTCGGCAGGGGCGTGAACTCACTGCTCACCAACAGCAGGCAACAGAGGCGCTCAACCGCCGACGCAGCGACGCAGAGCAGGCCAAGCGGCACGCGACGGAGCAAGAGATGCACTGGCATCAGGGGCAAGCCGCACTGCTAGCGCTTTCCCTTGAGGAGGACGCACCTTGCCCGGTGTGCGGCAGTCTTGAGCACCCGGCCCCGGCGGTTAAACATGCGGACATCGTTACCCAAGCCCAGGTGGAAACCGCCCGCTCATCCCAGGAGCAAGCCCGTCACGCATCAGAAACCGCCGGGCGTCAGGTCCAGCAGTTAGCACAACAGATAAGTTACAACGCTGAGCAGACGCAGCGCCTTAGTCAACAGCTAGGCGAGTGGGCCAGCCAGCCCCAGGCTGCGTTACAGCAGGCCTGCGAACAATTACGCCGCGAAGTTGAGCGTCGCACCTGTGTCGAGGATGAGATTACCCAGCTAAGCAGTGCTCGAGAAGCGTTACGCCGTGACTGGGGCGCGCTGGATAAACAGCTCAAAGCTCAGCGGCCTATGGTTGAAAAGGCCAAAGAAGAGGCGTTACGGCTAGAGAGCCAGCGCGATCAATTAAGTCAATCGCTGCCTGAAGATGCCCGTAACCCGTTAGCTATGCGCCAAACGCTCACGGAGCTGGATAGCCAGATTGCTGCGTTCGAAAAAGCCTGGGAGGCTGCTCAGCAGACGCTTTCGGCTAGCCAAACCCAGCAGGCGCGGGCAGAAGAGCAACTGCGAGGCGCGAATCAGCGGGTAGCGCACTGCCAGCAAGCCCTTGAACAGGCGCAGGCTGAGTGGCAAACGGCACTACAGGGCAGTTCGTTTGAAAGTGAAGCTGCCTTTCAGGCGGCTCAGTTAGAGGATAGTCAACGGCAAGAGCTAACGCGCCAAGTAGAGGCGTATCAGCGGCGTCTAGCCGAGCTTGAGGGCGCGCTACACAACTACCATGCCCAGCTTGCGGAAAAAACGCCGCCAGATCTCGCCACACTTACCACGCTCACGGAAGCTGCCCAAGCTGAGGAGCATACCCAGCTAGAGACGTGGCGGGCGTTGGATGGGCGGTTAAAGACCCTGCAGGGGATTCGTCAAAAGCTCACCGCCGCCCACGCGGCCCAGGCCGAGCTTGAAGCCCAGTATCGGGTGTGGGGAACGCTCAGCGAGGTAGCCAACGGTCGAACTGGTCATCGCATTAGCTTGCAGCGGTTTGTGCTGGGCGTGCTGTTGGACGACGTACTGATTCAGGCGTCTGAACGGCTGGTGCGTATGAGCCGAGGGCGCTATCAGTTGGTGCGCCGCGAAGACCCTTCAAAAGGCAATAAAGCGTCAGGATTGGA
The DNA here is from genome assembly GCF_000236625.2 of Halomonas sp. GFAJ-1. Taxonomy (NCBI): domain Bacteria; kingdom Pseudomonadati; phylum Pseudomonadota; class Gammaproteobacteria; order Oceanospirillales; family Halomonadaceae; genus Halomonas; species Halomonas sp. GFAJ-1. The sequence continues at coordinate 107,339 of NZ_AHBC01000051.1, read as the reverse complement.
GCTGGACGTAGCCGACACCTACACCGGCAAGAGTCGTTCGGTAGCGACGCTCTCCGGCGGTGAGTCTTTTATGGCAGCGCTTTCGCTAGCACTGGGGCTTTCCGACGTGGTGCAGGCCTACGCGGGTGGTATTCAGCTGGATGCGCTATTTATTGATGAAGGCTTTGGCAGCCTGGACCAGGATGCACTAGATCAAGCCATTGCCATGCTCAGCGAGCTGCAAATGGGCGGTCGTATGATTGGGGTTATCTCCCATGTCAGCGAACTCAAAGAACAAATGCCAGTCCGTGTCGAAGTACGCGCCAGCCGACACGGGAGCTTGGTAGAAGTAAAAGGCGCATTACGCAGTGCCTAGCCGTATGAAGTGGCGCTCTGTTACATAGCGTTGATGAATTTAGCCGCCTTTTTAAAGCAGAGCGTTGGTTTTGAGGTATACGGAGGGCCTGGCGCGGTTTGGCTCGGCAGTTGGGCACGACAAGCACACCAGTCAACTGAATGTGTGAAATGCGGACTTTTATGGCTAGCGACTGATTTTGGGCTGAAACTAGCGCCGATTGCGCTAGAGCCGTTTGGTTCACTGTTTCGCTTCTTTGATGCGTTAAAACCACCGCCTATTCATCTGGCAGAGTACGTGCAGGGCGGAGTAGGGAGTGTATTAGATGATGTTGTCGCGGCATTGGCGACCTGGGTGGTCGTGGTGTTGGTGCTGAAGCTATGGCAACGGAGAGCATCTCAGCCTGTTAAAGCGACTCAGCTTGTTTAAGTGGCTTAGTTTGTTTAAGTGACTTGGCAGTGAGGAATAACAACGCCGCCAGCCTTTATTAGGCTAGCGGCGCTCTCTTTTTCACGCCCCATGCTACTGGGTGTTTAAAGCATTACTCTTGAACGACAATTACTGATTTAACATTGACGAATTCGTGCATTCCAAAGCCGCCGTGCTCACGACCGTAACCAGAGTTTTTAACCCCGCCAAAGGGCATTTCCGGCGTGGCTACACCAAAGCCGTTAATAAATACCATGCCCGTATCAAAGTACTTGCTGGCTAGCTCGGTGGCGCGTTTGACGTCTTTAGAAATAATGCCGCCACCTAAGCCATAGCGGCTGTCATTGGCAATGCGCATGGCATCTTCATCATCTTTGGCGCGAATTAGCGCGGCAACCGGACCAAATAGCTCGTCGTCATAAGCGGGCTGGCCGGGCGTTACGTTGTCCAGCACGGTGACTGGGTAGAAGGCGCCTTTACCTTCTGGCTTTTCACCGCCACAAAGTATCTTGGCACCTTTGCTAACACTCTCTTCCACCTGCGCGTGGAGCTTATCGCGTAGGTCGACCCGGGCCATCGGGCCAACGTCTGTATCGCTTGCTTTGGGATCACCCACCTTCACCGCTTTCATTTTCTCAACAAAGCGCTCTTTGAAGGCATCGTAGTTAGCGTCTGTGACCACAAAGCGTTTTGCGGCGACGCATGTTTGCCCGCCATTGAAAACCCGGCCTGTGACACAGGTATCTACCGCCACATCGAGATCTGCATCATCGAGTACCAAGTACGCATCGTTAGAGCCTAGTTCCAGTACGGTTTTCTTCAGATTCTCGGCCGCTTTTGCCGCTACTTGACGCCCCGCACCATCGCTGCCGGTGAGGGTAACGCCCCTTACTGCGTCATGGGCAATCACTTCATCGGAAACATCGTGGGAAATAACCAGCGTGCGGAAGACATTTTCAGGTAGGCCAGCGTCACGGTAAATTTTCTCAAGCAGCAAGCCGCTGCCCGTCACGTTTTCAGCGTGTTTTAGCAAGACGCTGTTACCCGCCATGATATTGGCGATGGAGTAACGCACTACTTGGTAGGCAGGGAAATTCCATGGCTGAATGCCGTAAATCACACCCATGGGCGAGTAGGTAATAATACCGCGCTTACCGTTACCCGGCTTGCGCTCTTCATCGGCGAGTTCCGTGGGGCCGTGTTCAGCGGTGTAATCACAGATGCCAGCGCACAGATCAATTTCCTGACGGGCTTCCTCTGGTGGCTTGCCCATCTCTTGAACGATTAGCTCAGCAAGCTCTTCTTTATGGGCACTCAGCGCTTCGCCAATGGCTTTAACCACGCTGGCGCGGTGCTCAAGGGGTTTGAGTCGCCAGTCCAGGAACGCTTGATAACTTGCTTCAACCACTTGCTTAGCCTGACTGGCATCCATGAGCGTATAAGTGGCTAGTGTTTCGCCAGTGCTGGGGTTAACTGTCGTGATGCTGTTGCTCATAAGATCTCCTATCTTTAGATCAACGGTGCGTTAGAACCTAGACCAGTCCAAAGCCGACTGGTCTATTGATGATGCTGTTCACTATAGTTGAGAAAGTGTGGTTTTGCCCAAATGAATTGTTAGCGGCTAATCGTAGGTTGGGCCGCCAGCGTCTTCCCCCCACACCTCTTCTAAGCGGTTATCTCGGCCACAGTTATGGCGGTAAAAGCGGTAGCGCAGCGGATTTTTTTGATAGTACGCTTGGTGGTACTCTTCAGCTTCCCAGAACTCGCTAGCGGGCATAATTTGCGTGGCAACTTCACGGTCAAAGCGCTGCTCTATCTCAGCCTTGGTGGCTTCGGCGAGCTCACGCTGCTCATCGTCGTGATAAAAAATCGCTGAACGGTACTGTGAGCCTACATCGCAGAACTGTTTATCAACCGCAAAGGGGTCAACGTTGTACCAAAAAATTTCCAGAAGCTGCTCGTAGCTGATCTCCTCGGGGTTATAGGTAACCTCAACAGATTGGGCGTGCCCCGTATCGCCTCGGCCAATCTCTTGATAGGTAGGGTTCTCGTGCTCCCCGCCGGTATAGCCAGAGAGGGTGGAAATAACCCCTGCTTGGCGGTCGTAAGGCGGCTCCATGCACCAAAAGCAGCCGCCCGCAAATGTGGCCACGGCATTAGGTTGTTCCTGAGCCTGAAGTGAGGCGCTGGTAAAGCTGGCGGCTGCCAGTACGCCAAGCGTTAAGGGGCGAAGGTGGGCAAAACGAGACATGGGGCGCTCCAGTGTACGTAATAAGTCATCGCTCTAGGAGTCGGTGAACGACGCTAGGTTCCCACTGCTTATATATAAAGCGCCGGAGATGTACATTAACTGTCTAACCTGGGCGATGGGGCCACACGGTATTCAGCGTATCAAGCGCTGCTTTAATAGTGGGTTCTGTTGCGCGGTCATTACGCCATATCAAACTAAGAGCGCAAGGCAGGCGGACGTTATCGGCGACAGCCAAGCCGCTCTCCTGGCGTTCGGCCATGGCCAACGCATCCCGGGCCAAGCTAAGCCCTACGCCCGCGCGCACTAAATCCAGCATGCAGGCTTCTTGGTCTACCTGGGCGACGCGGTTTGGCGTAGCGCCACTTTCGGCTAATGCACGGTTTAGTAGCCGGTAATGGGCTGAAACGGGGGGTGTCACAATCCAGGGCAGCCGGGCCAACACTTCCCAGCGGGTATCCGCTAGCTTGGCTTCCCAGCCTGCCGGGGCTACCACGTGGTAATGAAAGTGGGTGAGTTCACGCCAGGCAAGGGTGTCACTGCCCATACCTGTATTGGCGGTACCTTCGCCGGGCGGAGCGAGAAAAAAGCCCACGTCTAATTCGCCCTGCTCTACATCCGCCAACACGCTGCCGCTCATGCCGTGATGTAGTTCGGTTTCCAGCTGCGGTGCCCGAGCCATTAATCGGCTAAGAAAATCGCCTAGGCGGATAAATTCTGGATCGACAATGGTGCCAATTTTTAATTTTCCCCGCAGCGTGCTGTGTAAGGCGCTGGCGCTCTGCTCAAAGGCAAGAGCGCTGGCTAAAGCGTTTTCAGCAGCAGGGAGTAGCGCATAGCCATCGGCGGTTAGCGTTAACCCTTGGGGACGGCGAGTAAACAGCGTAAGGCCTAAGTGTTGCTGCAACTGCTTCAACTTTAGGCTGACAGCGGGCTGGGTAAGGTGCAGCTGTTCGGCAGCTCGCGACACGCTGCCGGTGCGTGCGACGGCAACAAAGGCGCGTAGCGCTGCGTACTCCTGCATAAATAGGCTCCCCATAGTGGTGTGTTATTAGTAAATCTTATACCTGGGTTAAAAATTACTCAATTGATTGCCGTGAAAAGGGGGGTAGCCTGTTGGGCTATCATTGATTACTTAAGCACTCGTTATAAAGGTAGCCCCATGACAATAACCGCTATTCAGCATTTTATTAACGGCCAAGTAAGCGCAGGCGACTCGGCTAATGCTCAAGACGTATTTAACCCCGCCACAGGAAAAGTGACGGGACGGGTAGCACTGGCCTCGCAAACGGATGTGGACACCGCTGTTCAGGCTGCCCAGGCTGCTTTTCCCACTTGGGCGGATACCCCACCGATTCGCCGCGCACGAGTGTTGTTTAAATTTTTGGAGCTGCTAAACGCTCATAAAGATGAGCTGGCGGAAGCGATTACCAAAGAGCATGGCAAAGTATTTACCGATGCCCAGGGTGAAGTGGCCAGGGGGATCGATATTGTTGAATTCGCCTGCGGTATTCCTCAACTGCTAAAAGGCGATTACACCGAGCAGGTCAGTACCGGGATTGATAACTGGACTATGCGTCAGCCTTTGGGTGTCGTCGCAGGCATTACGCCGTTTAACTTCCCCGTTATGGTGCCGATGTGGATGTTCCCGATTGCCATTGCGGCGGGCAACACCTTTGTTCTCAAGCCCAGCCCCTTGGATCCCAGCGCATCGCTGATGATGGCCGACCTCCTTAAGCAGGCAGGTCTACCGGATGGCGTGTTTAACGTGGTGCAGGGTGATAAAGATTCGGTGGAAGCGCTGATTGAACACCCCGACATTAAAGCGCTTTCGTTTGTCGGCTCTACTCCTATTGCTAACCTGATTTATGAGCGCGGTGCCAAACACGGTAAGCGCGTACAGGCGTTGGGCGGGGCAAAGAATCACATGGTGGTAATGCCCGATGCGAACTTGGATAAAGCGGTGGATGCGCTGATTGGGGCGGCCTACGGTTCCGCTGGTGAACGTTGCATGGCGATTAGCGTGGCCGTGCTGGTGGGTGACGTGGGGGATAAAGTTGTGCCTATGCTCACCGAGCGTGCCAAAGCACTGAAGGTTAAAGACGGTATGCAGTTAGATGCGGAAATGGGCCCGATTGTGACCCGGCAGGCGCATCAGCGTATTACTGGGTATATCGAAAAAGGCGTGGCCGAAGGCGCTGAGCTCGTGGTTGATGGCCGTGATTTTGACACCGGCCATACCGGCGAAGGCTGCGGTGAAGGCTTCTGGATGGGTGGCACGCTGTTTGACCACGTTTCGCCTGAGATGACTATTTATAAAGAAGAGATCTTTGGCCCGGTGCTGGTGTGTGTGCGCGTTCCCGATGTTGCCACGGCGATTCAACTGATCAACGACCATGAATTCGGTAACGGCGTGAGCTGCTTCACTGAAAGTGGCAGCGTCGCCCGTGAATTTGGCCGCCGTATCCAAGTGGGGATGGTGGGGATTAACGTGCCTATTCCAGTGCCGATGGCATGGCATGGATTTGGTGGTTGGAAGCGTTCGCTATTTGGCGATACCCATGCCTACGGAGAAGAGGGCGTGCGCTTTTACACCAAGCAGAAATCCATCATGCAGCGTTGGTCGGACTCTATCGACGCGGGTGCTGAATTTGTAATGCCTACGGCTAAGTAACGCCGCTACGTTACGGGAGCCAGTTCATGGCACACGCTGCTACTAATAACTTTGATTACATCGTAATCGGCGCAGGCACCGCAGGGTGCCTGTTGGCCAATCGACTAAGCGCCAACCCGAATAATCGGGTGCTGCTGGTTGAAGCGGGCGGGCCGGATAACTACCACTGGATTCATATTCCGGTGGGCTACCTTTATTGCATTAACAACCCTCGCACGGATTGGCTGTTTCGCACTGAGCCTGATAAAGGCCTCAACGGTCGTTCGCTGATCTATCCACGCGGCAAAACCCTGGGTGGCTGTTCCAGTATTAACGGCATGCTCTACCTGCGTGGTCAGGCAAGGGATTACGACCACTGGGCTGAACTGACCGGCAGCGACGAGTGGCGCTGGGAAAACTGCCTGCCGGATTTCATGAAGCACGAAGACCATCACCGGCTGGATGACGGTGGTGATGGCGATGCTGAGCACCGTCGTTACCACGGCCACGGTGGCGAATGGCGAATCGAAAAGCAACGTTTGAGTTGGGAAGTGCTGGATGACTTCGCCGAAGCAGCGGTGCAAGCGGGTATTCCACGCACCGATGATTTCAATCGCGGCGATAACGAAGGCGTTAACTACTTTGAGGTTAACCAGCGTAAAGGCTGGCGCTGGAATACCTCTAAGGCGTTTTTGCGGCCAATAAAGAAGCGCACCAATCTGACGCTCTGGCACTCTACCCACGTCAACCGTCTGCTGTTTGAGCAGCAAGATGGTCAGCCACGCTGCGTAGGCGCAGAACTTCTACGCGAGGGCAGCGTGATGGAGGTTGCGGCGAGTAAGGAAGTGGTACTGAGTGCGGGGGCCATCGGATCGCCGCAGATTCTGCAGCTTTCCGGTATTGGTGCGCCTGAGCTACTGCAACGCCATGGCATTGATGTGGTGGCAGCGCTTCCTGGGGTGGGTGAGAACCTGCAGGATCACCTACAGATCCGCTCGGTATATAGGGTTAATGGCGCTAAAACCTTGAACACCATGGCCAACTCCTTGGTGGGTAAAGCCAAGATTGGGCTTGAATATTTGTTGAAACGCTCTGGCCCGATGAGCATGGCACCGTCTCAGCTGTGCATTTTTACCCGCAGTTCTGACGAGTACCAACACGCCAACATTGAGTACCACGTACAGCCCTTAAGTTTGGATGCGTTTGGTCAGCCGCTGCATAACTTCCCGGCAATTACTGCCAGCGTATGCAACCTGAATCCCACCAGCCGTGGCACGGTTCGGATCAAAAACCGCGACCCACAAACGGCACCGGCCATTGAACCTAACTACCTAAGCACTGAGGAAGACCGCAAGGTGGCGGCAGATTCACTGCGCGTGACACGGCGCATTGCTGAGCAGCCTGCGTTCGCTAAATACGCACCGGAGGAAGTAAAGCCCGGAGTTGAATACCAAACCGACGATGAATTAGCGCGCCTTGCGGGGGACATTGGGACGACAATTTTCCACCCGGTAGGCACAACGCGCATGGGGCGAGCAGACGACCCGATGGCGGTGGTTGATGCACGGCTTAGAGTACGCGGCATAACGGGTTTACGCGTGGCTGACGCAGGCGTAATGCCCACAATCACTAGCGGAAATACTAATTCACCGACGCTGATGATCGCTGAAAAAGCGGCAAATTGGATGTTGGAAAAAAAGTAATTGCAATGTCATTTTTTTCCATCATAGTGTTGACGTGCGGCTAAGTTAAGCGCATGCTAAATGCAGTTGGTTAGCAAGTCGAACGTTGTCAGCAGTATCGAACGCCCAAGCGTGAGTCTGGTGAAAGTTTCTTGTTCTACCCACTGCAACTCGGGTATTACCCCGGCTTTATAATTCGCTTTATCGAGGATTTCGATCATGGCAACTGGTACCGTTAAGTGGTTTAACGACACTAAAGGCTTCGGCTTCATTTCTCCGGACGACAATGGCGACGACCTGTTCGCGCACTTCTCCGAAATTCAAGCTGACGGCTTCAAAACTCTGCAAGACGGCCAGAAGGTTTCCTTCGACGTCACCCAGGGTAAAAAAGGCCTTCAGGCTTCCAACATCAAAGTTCTATAATTAGAACCCTTGATGTTCGCAGCTAGCGCATTATGCTAGCTTGCTGAAAAACCCCGCCCTGAGCGGGGTTTTTTATTTCTACTCCAATCTACTCTGTTTCACACCTCACACCTCACACCTCACACCTCACACCTCACACCTCACACCTCACACCTCACACCTCACACCTCACACCTCACATTCATATATTCTTTTTTGGTCTTAACCTGTTTCTAAAAATAACTTTTTAGAATATGCGATTGGCGTCACAATGCTCCCATGCTTTTTTGTTAAGCCTTTTTATAAAGCTTTCTGTTAAGGACGTGGGGTTATGTCGCTGGATGCTTGGATCGCTGTTGGGGTAGTGCTGACTATCTTTCCACTGATGGCGCTATCGCGCCTTGGCCCCGATATTATTCTGTTGGGTGCGGTAGTGGTGTTAATGACGCTGGGGGTAATTGACCCGCAGCAAGCGCTGGGCGGTTTTTCCAACAGCGGCCTGTTTACCGTGGCGTTTATGTACGTACTGGTTGCCAGTATTCGTGAAACCGGCGGTATCGACCTCATTATTCGCTATGTTCTAGGCCGCCCTAACAGTGAGCGAGGCGCGCTTGTGCGGTTGCTGCTGCCGGTGGCATCACTGAGTGGTTTTCTTAATAACACCCCCGTCGTTGCCACCTATATTCCTGCCGTGATGAGCTGGAGTCGTCGGCTGCGTCTCTCCCCGCAGCGGCTTTTAATGCCGCTGAGCTTCGCTTCAATACTGGGCGGGACTATTACCCTATTTGGTACCAGTACTAATCTGGTGGTGCATGGGCTACTGGTCGAGCGTTACCCTGATTTTGCCATGGGGCTGTTTGATTTGGCCTGGGTTGGCATTCCTGTGGCGGTGGTTGGGCTTACTTATCTGATTCTACTGGGGCCGCGTCTTCTGCCTTCCCGAGAGGGTATGGCAAAAGCCTTTGCTAACCCCCGCGAGTTCACCATTGAGATGGAGGTTGATCCTGCCGGTATTTTGGTTGACCGCACGGTGGAAGAGGCTGGACTGCGCCATTTGCAGGAGTTGTTTCTGGTCGAAATAGAGCGTGCTGGTAACGTAGTGAGCGTCGTGGGACCCGGGGAGCAGCTAAAGGGTGGGGATCGGTTAGTGTTTGTAGGCACCTCCGATGCGGCCGTTGAGCTGCAGCAGATACGTGGTTTAATTCCTTCTCACGATGGCGCTTCCAGCTTGGAGAAAGAGTTTAAGGAGCGCCGGCTGGTAGAGGCGGTAGTTTCTAATCAGTGTCAGTTTATTGGCCAGCGCATCCGCGATGGACGTTTTAGAACGCTATACGGTGCTGCGGTGCTGGCCGTTTGCCGGAGCGGTGAGCGGGTAACGGGTAACCTAGGGCAAGTGCGCTTGCAGCCTGCTGATGTGCTGCTATTAGAGGCGCGCCCACCGTTTATTGAGCGCCACCGTCAGTCGAAAGACTTCCTACTAATCAGCGAGCTGAACGGCGCAGCGCGCCCGGTTCATGAAAAAGCTCCGCTGGCCTGGGCGATTTTGCTGGGTGCTGTGCTGCTTGCTGCCTTTGGGGTGTTGAGTATGCTCAATGCCGCGATGCTTGGGGCTGCGCTGGCGCTGCTCACGGGTTGCTGCACAGTCGGGGCCGCCAAGCGAGGTTTAGATACCCAAGTACTACTGACCATCGCTGCCTCTTTTGGCGTGGGGGCAGCGCTGCAAAGCTCCGGTGCCGCCGATGTTATCGCGGGAGGCGCTCTTTCCCTGGTGGCGGGTAATCCATTGCTTTTGCTCATTGGTACTTACTGCGTTGTAGCGCTGCTCACTGAGTTAGTCACCAATAATGCCGCCGCGGTGATTATTTTCCCGGTGGTGATAGCCGCCGCTGAAAGCCTAGGGGTTAATCCGATGCCCTATGTGGTAGCGGTGATGTTTGCTGCTTCGGCGAGCTTTCTAACCCCGATTGGCTATCAAACAAACTTAATGGTGCACGGCCCTGGTGGTTATCGAATAAGCGATTTTTTACGTGTGGGCGGTGGTTTAAACTTACTTACCGGTGCCATTTCGTTGACGCTTATTCCGCTGGTTTGGCCGTTTTAAGCGGACAATGTCTCGCTGTTAACGTTACTTTGCGCTAGGGTGGCGCTTTTAAATTCAGCAAGGAATTAACCTCATGACAGCCCCAGGCGAACTGATTATTGAACCGAAAAATGGTCAACCCGCCGATGCGTGTGTGTTTATCATTCATGGCTTAGGTGCCGATGGGCACGATTTTGAGCCGCTGGTTCCCGCGCTTACGCTACCTGACGATGCGCATGTGCGCTTTATTATGCCCCATGCGCCGCGCCTGCCAGTGACCATCAATGGCGGCATGGTGATGCCCGCTTGGTATGACATTCTCGCGATGGACCTGGGGCGCCGCGTAGACGAAGGCCAGCTGATGAAATCTGCCGAGCGGATTCAGGCGCTGATTCAAGAGCAGATCGACCAAGGCATTGATAGCCAGCGCATTATTGTGGCTGGCTTCTCCCAGGGTGGGGCCGTTGCTTACCAGGCCGCGCTCTCTTTCCCTCAGCCTTTAGGCGGCTTGTTAGCCATGTCGACCTACTTTGCGACCGCCGATAGTATCGAGCTAGCCGACGCCAACCGGCACATTCCTATTGAAGCTCACCACGGCAATTTTGACCCCATCGTGCCGGAAACCCTTGGCCGCAGTGGGGTTGAGCGTTTAAAAACATTGGGGTATGAGGTGAATTATCGCCAGTACCCAATGGCTCACGCACTTTGTCCCCAGCAGGTAGGCGATATTGGCCGCTGGCTTAGCGGGCGTTTAGCCTAGGGCTGCGTCGACAAGTGACTAAAAGGCAGGCAAAGTAATTACCCCTACAGCCGATGCAAGGGATTAGCGAAGGCGCATGATAGCTTCCTCTATATTATTAGAAGGGGGGTTAGCACTCTGCTTATGTGTAGTAGCGCTTGCCTGCCTGTTTGATCGTCATCTGTTACGGGCTAGCTGCCTGTTCGTGGTATTTGCCCTGCTCATGACCTTGGCGTGGTGGTGGTTAGGCGCCCCCTGGTTGGCTTTAGCCGAGCTTGTGTTGGGGGCGCTGTTAACGGGGGCGAGCTTTTTTTATGCGTTAAGAATGTTTCCTTCTGACGCAGAAACGTCTCCCCGCGGTAGGCGCGTAACCTACTACGATAATTTACGTGGCTCTTGGCATCACGGCTTAGCGCGGGCGTTGTTAGCGCTGGCATGGTGCTTAATGATGGGCGGCGCGATCCGCTATGTGATGCCTGAAATGGCGTACTCTCCAGCTGAACATCCCCTTGTGCTAGCAGCGGTTTTGATTGCGGCAACGGCCATGGGGGCGTTTGCGCTGCATCGCCATTTACTACGCCGCTTGCTTGCCTTCAATATTCTTGGTTCTGGCGTGTTTCTCCTGCTTGCCGGTATGGCGGGCACCGTGGAGGGCGCGCAGGCATTAGTGAGCGTTGGCTTGGCGATTGCCTGGCTGGGTTCGTTACTAGGGGCGCTGTTGATTCGTCATCTTCTTCTGCTGGAAGGCGAGGATGCCCTGGGCCACGACGGTAAGGCCAAGGAGCACACCCAATGAACTGGCGGTTTGGTCTTACAGAAACGACGTTCGAACCCCTTTGGCTTACCCACTGGGCATTAGGCGCGACGCTAGCACTGCCGATTCTCTTTGGCCTCTTAGGCGCTCTATGCTCTCCCCGGCGAGCGTTACCTGTAGGGCTTGCCTGCGTGCCCATTCTGTTGGCAGGCGTTCTGCTCATGATGGATTACCAGCAGGGGGGGCTTTTGCGCTGGCAGTGGCAGGTGGCGGGGGTAACGGTGTCGCTTCGTTTAAGCGGCGCCAGCGTTTTAATGCTGCTGGTTACTCAGTGGGTGGGTGCCGCTGCGGCGCTCTATACCCCGGGACATTTACGCTTAACGAACCCCGGTAAACAGTCGCGCTGGCTGTGGCCTTTGATGGGTGTGTTGATCAGTGCGCTTTCCCTGATCTGGCTGGCGGCGGATCTGCTAACGCTTTATGCCGCCCTGGAGTTGATGGGATTAGCGGCGGTAGGCATGCTGCTTTTATCAGGTAAACCTGCTGCGCTACTGGCGGGCATGCGCTATCTGTTACTAGCGCTGGTAGGGTCGCTGGCTTATCTGCTGGGTGTCGCTCTGGTGCTTGGGTACTGGGGGGAGCTGGATCTTCAGGCGTTAGCGGAGGTCGTGGAGCCAGGGCCGGTTGCTTGGATAGCCGCAGCGCTAATAGGCGCAGGTCTGGCGCTAAAGGCGGCGCTATTTCCTTTACATGGATGGTTAACCCCGGTGCATGAAAGTGCTTGGACTCCGGTAAGCGCGCTACACGCGGCGCTGGTGGTTAAAGCATCGCTATTCATCTTAATTATGCTGTGGAGTATTCTGCTTCCTGATGCGGTGTTTGCCCCTCGCTTTGTCGCTTGGCTGGGAATGCTGGCCATTGTGTGGGGTGGTCTGGTGGCATGGCGATCAGATTCGCTTAAAACCCTGGTGGCCTCTTCAACGGTAGCCCAGCTGGGCTATTTGATGGTGGCTTTTCCTCTACTGATCGGGCCTGACATTCCCCCTTTACCGAAGGCGCTAGCATGGGAGGGGTTTTGGTTACAGCTGATGGGGCACGCGCTGGCGAAAGCTGCGATGTTTATGGCAGCGGGTAATTTGATTCTTGCCACAGGTGAAAGCTCGCTGAAGGGCCTCGCGGGCACTAGCCGTCGTTTGCCGCTGTCATTACTGGTGTTTGGTATCGCTTCCGTAACGCTTATGGGCTTACCGCCTAGCTCAGGCTTTACGGCGAAGTGGCTGCTTCTACAGGCGATGGTGATGACCCAGCAGTGGGTTGCTGTCGCAGCGCTTTTGGTGGGCACGCTGTTATCCGCGGCCTACGTGTTTCGTGTGTTCCGCTACTCCTTTGATGAAACCGCCCCCAGGCACCACTATCAGCCGTTGGCGCCGAGCATGGATCTAGTCGCGCTAGGGCTTGCCCTGGCAGCATTTGCCCTGGGATTGCTGGCCCATTTACCGCTGTCGCTATTACATGGAGGTGGCCTATGAACGCGGCATGGTTACCCCTTGCCACCTTGGCTACCTCTATTATTGCAGCCGTGGTGATCTTTCTTGTACCCGAGGAGGCACGACGGCTACGCACCAGCGTTAACTTAGTGGCTGCTGTCGGTAAAATTATTCTGGTGGCGTTAATGATTGGGCGGGTGTCCCAAGGCCACCTGGACACCTTTAGCTTTCAGATTATCGGCGGTATCGATTTTGTGCTGCGTGCCGACGCGCTGGGGGTAATGTTTGCTGGCCTGTCGTCGCTTTTATGGTTATGCACCACGATCTACGCCATTGGCTACTTGGAAGGCGCGGCTAATCGGAAACGCTTTTTTGGTTTCTTCAGCCTGTGTGTGGCCAGTACCTTGGGGATCGCGTTAGCGGGCAACCTGTTTACCTTTTTAATTTTCTACGAAATGTTGACGCTGTCTACGTACCCGTTGGTGGTTCATGCGGGCACCGCTAAAGCGTTAGCAGCGGGGCGGGTTTATTTGCGCTACACGCTAACGGGTGGGGTAGTGCTGCTGTTGGGCGTCGTGATGCTTTACAGCTTAACAAGCGACCATTCGTTTGCGTCGGAGCAAGGGCTTTCTCCTTATCTTAACGATCACCGTGGGCAGCTAACGCTAATATTTGCGCTGCTAGTGGGCGGGCTTGCCGTAAAAGCGGCGATGGTGCCCTTTCACGGCTGGCTGCCCAGAGCGATGGTGGCCCCGGCCCCCGTGAGTGCGCTGTTACATGCCGTTGCGGTAGTGAAAGCCGGTGCGTTTGGCATTATGCGGATTATCTATGATCTTTACGGGATCGAGCTGAGCGTCGAGTTAGGCGTTACCACCGCGCTGGCTATCGCTGCTTCCATCACCATCATTTATGGCTCTCTGCGGGCAATTGCGCAGCATGAGCTTAAACCCCGGCTAGCATTTTCAACCATTAGCCAAGTCTCCTACGTTGTACTGGGGGTTAGCCTTTTCGGCCCGTTTGGCACCATCGGGGCACTGGCCCATCTGTTGCACCAGGGGCTGATGAAAGTAACGCTGTTCTTCTGCGCTGGTAATTACGCCGAGGAGCTAGGTATTCACCGCATAGATGAAATGGACGGCGCTGGCAAACGTATGCCGCTCACCAGTATTGCGTTTACGGTGGGGGCGTTGGGGATGATTGGACTGCCCCCCGTGGCTGGTTTTATCACTAAGTGGTACCTGGGTGTGGGGGCGGTTCAGGCCAATATGCACTGGGTGGTGGCTGTGCTGGTGGTCAGTAGTACCTTAAATGCGCTCTATTTCCTGCCGATTGTGCACCGCCTGTGGTTCCGCGAGGGGCCTGCCCATGGTGAAGGGGAGTGGCCAAAGGAGCGGCGCCTTGGTCGTCTGGAAACCCATGGCTGGTTGCTATGGCCTGCGGTATTTACCGCTGTGGTAAGCATTGGGGCAGGCTTATTGGCAGGGCTGCCGTTTAGCCCACTGGACTGGGCAACGCGGGTTGCGGTCGGGGAGTATCTGCCATGATGACACTGTTCTTAATTACGGCTCTGCTTTGGCCACTTTGCATTGCGGGTAATGTGGTGTGGCAGGCCTATCGAACGCCGGTGGCTGCGCGCCACTACTTTACATTGACGTGGCTAACGGCTTCCTGGCCTGCGTTACTGCTGGCCTATGGCGGAGAGGCGCAGTGGGTCATTGAGGCATGGATGCTGGGTGGTTTCTGGGAGTTGAATGCGCTAACTCGCCCGTGGCTTGTGTTTACTACCCTACTATGGAGTTTGGCTGCGGTGCATGGGCGAGGGTATTTCGCCGCTGAACAGGCGAAGGCCCAGGCGGGAGATCATGCTGCCGAACGCCGCTTGCTGCGCTTGGCACTGCTTTGGCCGCTGACGTTTTTGGGCAACGTACTGCTGATTATTGCTCAGGATATTGCCAGCTTTTACCTAGGCTTCGCGTTAATGACGTTTGCTGCTTATGCCCTAGTGGTACACAGCGGCAGCCAGGAGGCGCGGCTGGGGGGCAAGGCGTATTTAATATTGGCTGTGATAGGCGAAGGGCTGATTCTCGGCGGTTTTCTGTGGGCGGCAGGCACTGCGGAAACCTTGTCACTTGAGGGGGTTCGGGAAGGAATTGCCGAAGCCGACCAGGGCGCTCTTATGGCGCTTTTGCTATGGCTTGGGTTTGGCGTAAAGGCGGGGGTTATTGGTCTGCATGTATGGCTGCCGTTGGCCCATCCGGTTGCTCCAGCCCCGGCAAGTGCGGTGTTGAGTGGTGCCATGATAAAAGCGGGCCTATTAGGCTGGCTTAACGTACTGCCGTTAGGGTTTGATGGCCTTTCCCCTGAGTTGATTCAGCTGGGTAACTGGATGCTGGTGGCAGGCTTGGCCGCGGCATTTGGCGCGGCGATTTATGGGGTTTGGCAGCACCATCCTAAGGCCGTGTTAGCCTACTCCAGTATTAGCCAGATGGGCATGTTAACCGCCATGGTAGCGATGGGACTTGTTGCGCCCGGGGTGTGGCCGCTGCTGCTGCCAGGTGTGGTGCTGTTTGCTGCCCATCATGCGCTGGCGAAGGGGGCGCTATTTATGGGAACCAGTATTAGCGAGCACATGCCCCGTTGGCCGACGCCGCTGCTGTTTGCGCTCGTCGCGCTGCCTGGGGTGTCGTTAACCGGTGCGCTAGCGGCGGGGATGATCAGCAAGTGGGGGGTTAAACACGCCCTTTACGAGATGGAGCATACGCTCTTAATTATGCTGTTAACCTGGGCCGCTATCGGCACGGCAGCGCTAGTGAGCGTATGTGTATGGCGCCAATGGCAGCAGCGCCACCAGGGGGGCAGCGATGCTTTCCAGCCGGGAGCATGGCTTTTCGCGGTTATTGCCGCGCTGACGACCCCGCTATGGCTTCCGCTGCCAGAGGGCAGCGTTGTGTTACCGCCAATGGATGAGTGGCTGGGAATTGTATGGCCATTTCCGGTGGGTGTGCTGCTGGTGGTAATAAGCTTTTACTGGCTGCGGCACCTGCGTGCCAAGCGGCCGCCGGAAGGCGATTTATGGTGGCTATATAGCGTAGTCGCCATAAACACTGTAGAGGTGGCAAGCGCCGTGGCACACAAATGCCAAAAGGTAAAAGGAGCAAGCGTTAATGCAGCGCTGGCCGTCGAGCAGTTCGCGATGGGGCGGCTAACGCGGCTTTTATCCAGTGAAGCATGGATGCGTCACCATGGCAGCGGTTTGATGATGGCGTTCGCTGTGGTGCTGGCGCTCTTGTTACTGTGGGAGGGGCTGCGATGAGCGATCAAAATGCTAAACATCGAGAGCTTGAGTTAGAGTCGCCTGAACAAACAGATTCAAGAGGTCGTGAGGCCACGACCCCTGACGATATAACACGCATGGGTTGGTACGATATTGCTTGGCGCGTTCTACGTGCAGCGCGGCGCGACCGCATCACGATGTATGCGGCTGGCATCGCGTTTTATGCGCTGTTGGCGCTGTTTCCTACAATTGCGGCGGTTATCTCGCTATGGGGCTTGATGTTCGACCCTGTTGAAGCCGGGCGCCAGCTGTATGAAGTTAGCCGCTTTATGCCGCCGGATGCGGCGAACCTGATCGATCAGCAGGCCCAGGATGTCGTCGAAAGTGCGCAGTCGGGGAGCGTGATGACTGCACTGGCCGGTTTATTAACGGCCATGTATATCGCTTCTAAAGGCGTTTCTACTCTAATCGTGGGGCTAAACGTGGTTTATGGCCAGCAGGAGAAGCGACCCGCGCTACTGCGCCTTGGCGTATTGTTATCGCTGACGTTTGGGCTGATCGTGATGACCCTCGTATCACTCGGCTTTATTGCGGTGGTGCCCATGGCGGTAGACATGTTGGCAGTGGACCCACCACTGAATAAAGTGCTTCAGTGGCTGCGCTGGCCAGCACTGCTTGTCATTATGAGTGCTTTGATCGCACTGCTATACCGCTTTGCCCCCTATCGCCGCGCTGCCAAGTGGAAGTGGTTAAGCTATGGCACGCTGTTTGCCACAACGATGTGGCTACTGGGCTCGGGTGGTTTATCGCTGTATGTGCGCTACTTTTCGAGCTTTAGCGAACTCTACGGCTCTCTTGGTGCGGTGGTGGCGTTAATGCTGTGGTTTTGGCTCTCAGCCTTTGTTGTGCTGTTTGGGGCAGAAGTGAACTGTGAGATGGAGCGCCAAACCTATAACGATACGACGGTGGGTAAGCCTCGGCCGTTAGGTGAGCGCAAGGCTTTTGCCGCAGATACCGTAGGCGTTGAGAACCCTTGGAAAGGGAGCCCATCGGATACCGTTGATCGCTAAACATGCAGCCAAGAAACAGCCCACGGTGCTGAAGTGCGGTTCTGAAGCACATTGCACAGTGGGCCGGGCTGAAACGATTTAATTAACCACATAGGTTAGTGAAGGCTTCTGAGGTCGGCGCTATAACAGCTCTTCTGCGGCAAGCGCTAAGCGTGAACGCTCTACGTTGGTTAGGGTGATATGTCCTGCGTGGGGCCAATCCCTAAAACGCTCGACCACAGCGGCCATGCCGCAGGTGTTGGCGGTAAGGTAAGGGGTGTCGATTTGGCCAACGTTACCTAAACAAACAATCTTAGTATTGCGGCCGGCCCGGGTGACCAGCGATTTCAGTTGCTTGGGAGTGAAGTTCTGGGCCTCGTCGATAATCAAAAAGGTGTCGTTGAGGGTGCGCCCACGCATAAAGCTGGGCGAGCGAATTTGCACCCGCGAGCCAATCAGCTGCCGTGTGGCGCCGTTATCCCAACTGGATTCGCCTTCTTCATTGCGCAGTAAGTTATCCATGTTGTCGTGGAAAGCGCCCATCCAGGGCGTCATCTTCTCCTCTTCAGTGCCCGGTAAAAAGCCAATGTCTTCGCCCATGGGAATGGGCGCCCGCGTAAACACGATGCGCTCAAACTGCTTGGCGTCTAGGGTTTGCTGGAAAGCCGCGGCCAGCGTCATGAAGGTTTTACCGGTACCTGCATTGCCAGCAATGGTGACAAGGTCTATATCCGGGTCCATCAGTAGGTTAAGCGTGAAATTCTGGCGGCTGTCATGGGCGTGGACGCCCCAAACCCCGGCATGGTGACGGTAGTTGGTGAGCAGCTGCAGGCGGGCTGATACGGGGGAAAGTTCGCGCACAATGGCTTCAAACTCAGCGCCATTTTCGCTATCCGATACCAGCATGCCCACATGCCAATGGCGGGGCATATTGCCGTTCAGTAGGTAGAAGGTGTGGTGGTCGACCCGCTCGACGGTCACATCCACATTTAGCGTTTCCCATAGCGACGCGCCGTTCTGGCCTGCCGATGCATATATCTGGGCGCCTTCAATCATGGCATCGCTATCGGAGAAGGCGCGGTCGTTAAGGTAATCCTCTACCGGCACTTTAAGCGCGGCGGCTTTAACGCGTAGGTTAATATCTTTGGTGATCAGTATGACGGAGGCATCGGGGCGCTCATCCCGCAGCTGGCAAGTTTCCGCCAAAATTCGGTTGTCTGGACTGTCGTCTAACGCATCAAAGGTTTTTAGGTCGCTGTAACACAAAAAGTGCAGGCGCCCGGACTCGCCGCTGATACGCGGAATGGGTATGCCTTTTTGTATCTCATCAAAGGTGACTTGGTTGGTAAGGTCGGAGAGGGTACGGCTAATTTGCCGCGCCGTGCGGGCGATCTCACGTGCCCCGTTTTTGTGCTTGTCTAGCTCCTCAAGCACCGTCATAGGGATAACCACATCGTGCTCATCGAAATGGTAGAGCGCTGCAGGGTCATGGATAAGGACGTTAGTGTCTAGGACATAGAGCCTAGTGGCTTTTTTATCGAGTCTTACCATCGTGGAAACTACTCCTTAGTTGACGGCAACATCGACACTGGCAGACGTACTTTACACGTAGATGACACTGCCCCTGTGTCGGTTCTCTAGCGTGTCCTTGCTCTCCTTATTTAGCACTTTTTTACAGAGTGGAAGGCATTGGCGATTTTCGCCACTGATAAATTTCAACGTTTCCCCTTGGCAAATACCATCAACACGATTTAGCGGGTAGTGCCTAAGAAGCGCGTCACGCTATTCAATAGTGCTGTGGCCACTACGCCCAGGTTTTCTCCCTCCACGTAGCGGTAGTAATGGCTCTCCAGGGCGAGGTCGTGGTTTAGCGCGCAAAGACGGTGCTCTTCCAGCGCTTCTTTCACCAGAGGATAGGGCAGTAGCGCCCACCCCGTACCGTTAATAGCCGCATCGCGTATTACCTCAAACATGGTTAGCCCCAGGTAGTTAGTAGAGAACAGGGCTTCGCTGACCAGCTTGTCTCCTTGGTCGTAGGTTAGGCACACCTGGGTATATTGGGCGAGGTCGTCTCGATGAACGCTTAATAGGCGGCTTAACGGGTGAGTGGGGGCGGCCACTAAACACATACTGACAGGGGCAAGGTTGGAAGCATCCACCGAGGCGCCTTCGGCGGTGTACAGGCCAAAGGCAATATCCACCGTTTGCCGCGATACAAACTGTAGATGCTCTTGTGGGGGTAATAGGTAGACGGAGATGGCCGTTAGCGGATAGCGCTGCTTCAAGTCATGCATTACCTGCCGCCAGAAAGCTTCGGGCAGGGCGTCGTCCCTGGCAATGCACAGCTGGTTTTCCACCCCCTGCATATGCTGCTGGCAATGCTTTTTGATCCGGCTGGCGCTGGTTAGCAGCCGGTAACAGTCGGGCAGCACGCTTTCGCCCACCGCCGAGAGTTGTAGGCTATTGCCCGAACGCTCAAACAGCTCGACCCCCAGGCTATCTTCCAGTGCGTTTACCGCGGCGCTCAAAGTGCTGCGTTTTATGCCGGTATGGCGTGCCGCAGCGGCAAAGGAGCCGTGCTCGGTGACATCAATAAACGCCTGTACCTGTTCTGCTCGCATGACATACGCCTTCTGTTGAGCGCCATTTTTGTTAGCACTGAGCGATTGGTTAGCCCGTAGTGTAATCATTATGATGGCGCAAAATTAAGTAAGATTTTAGGAGTAACATCGTGTCCCCCTTTGTTGCCGAGCGCCGTGCGCTTAGATTTTCCGCTATTTCTGCGAGCCTTTTTGCTTTTACTGGGCTTGTGTTAGGCCTTGCCAGTGGCTCGATCACTATTTTATTCGACAGCGGCTATTCGCTATTAAGTTTAGTGCTGGCCTCGCTTTCACTGTTTGCGCTTCAGCAGGCGCGTAAACCTGCGGATGATCACTACCCCTTTGGGCGGCTAACGGTGGAACCGCTGGCTGTACTGCTCAAAGGCGTGGTGATTGCGCTGGTGTGCGTGTTTTCGCTGGTGTCCGCCCTATGGAGCCTTGCCCAAGGTGGGCGACTGGTCACTCTGGATCTTGCGCTGATGTTTGGGGTGGTAAACGTAACCGGCTGTTTACTTACCTGGTGGTGGTTAAGCCGCTACGCACGCATTGCCCGCTCGTCTTTATTAGCCGCTGAGCTGCGTCAGTGGCAGATGGATACCTGGCTAAGTGCTGCGGTGATGCTTGGGTTTGCGCTTACCTGGGGGCTGACATTAACCCCTTGGGCAGGCTATGCACGCTTTGCCGACCCCGTGATGGTGTTGATCATTGCAAGCTACTTTTTACCGATGCCTATCCGTATGGTGCGCGGTGCGCTGCGCGAGCTAATGTTTGGTGAGCCGGTGGGCAGCGTGCGCCAAGAGATGGTGCAACAAGTAGCAGACTTCGATATCGCCGATGACGATGTGCGTTTGGCCCAGGTAGGCAGTTTCTTAATGGTTGATATTCAACTGGATAAGCAGCAAATAGACGATGCCGAAGAGATTGTCGAAAGCGTTGAGCAGCACTGCAGGCTGCGCAATTTACGTCCGGTGACCAGCATCACCCTGGTTACATAATGTGCTTGTGTGAATAAATGTTGACGTGAACTCAGTGGCAGTGATATTTAGCGCTACCGACAAATCGTGTCGGCCTACTATCGCTATTTTGAGGGTTTCAAAACATGCCTTTGCGCCGCTGTTTGCCCGTGCTGCTGGTAACCGCTCTGGTTGCCGGCTGCGCAAGTTCTACCGTTGCCCCACGCTACACGACTGAAAATCCGGATGTGATGCGTATTGGTGGGGAGCGCCCTAGCAGCGCTAACCCGCGTATCGAAGATGCTGGTTCTTTCTGCCTTGAAACCACCGAGCGCTGGAACGAGCATGGACGTACGCCGGATGGCCAAACCCTGTGGGCGAAAGATACGTTGCGTCGTGTGGTGCCTTGCCAGTAATACGTTAGCCGCTATGTACGCAACGACCGCGCCCGCTTAACAAGCGGGCGCGGTCGTTTATGTTTTATCATGCCTCTATTTTCGCAGGCGGGCTGTTCCACCACGGGCTTTTCCGCCATGGCGAACGACGTTAACTGACGAGAACTCCATGACTCCGGCAATTAATAGTGCAAAGCGCGCAGGCATTGTGTTTCAGCTCCATGAGTATCAACACGATGTCGCTGCTCCGTCATACGGTCAAGAAGCGGCTGAAAAACTGGGCGTAGCGGTTGAGCAGGTATTTAAAACGCTGGTGGTAAAGCTAGATGGCAAACAGCTGGCGGTAGGCATTGTGCCGGTGAGTTGTCAGCTAGGGCTTAAGCAGATTGCTAAAGCCGCTGGGGCGAAGAAAGCGGCCATGGCGGAACCGTCGGAGGTAGAGCGTACCACTGGCTATGTGCTGGGCGGCGTTAGCCCTCTGGGGCAGAAAAAGCGCCTGCCTACTTATATTGATGCCTCGGCGCAGGGGTTTTCTACGTTGTACGTTAGCGCTGGACGGCGTGGGTTGGAGATTGAGCTTTCCCCCAACGACTTGGCTACACTGAGCCAAGGGTGCTTTGCGGTGCTTGCGACGTAAGTGTTGACGTTATCGATTGCTCTCCCCATTGACCTAGACAGCAAGGCAGTGGAAAGCACTTTCTGGTATGGTGCTTCACATTATCGGTTTGCTGGGCTGAATAGCCCCTTCAGGAATTTTTTGTGTCCGACACCTCTTTTGCATCGCTTGCGCTCTCACCCGCGCTGTTGACGAATCTAGACTCCCTTGGCTATCACGACATGACGCCGGTTCAGGCGCAAAGCCTGCCGCCGATGCTGGCGGGGCGCGACGTGCTAGCCCAAGCCAAAACCGGCTCTGGTAAGACCGCCGCATTTGGCTTAGCGCTGCTGGCTGCGCTTCGTGTAGACGCGTTTGTCGTTCAAGGCCTGGTGCTGTGCCCCACTCGGGAGCTAGCCGATCAAGTAGCCGACGAACTGCGCCGTTTGGCGAGGGGGTTGCCCAACGTTAAGGTGCTTACCTTGTGCGGTGGTGCACCATTTGGGCCGCAGCTGGGTTCGCTAGAGCACGGCGCGCATATCGTGGTGGGCACACCCGGACGCATTGACGAGCATTTACGTAAAGGCTCGCTAACGCTGGGCTCGCTGACCACCTTGGTACTGGATGAAGCTGACCGTATGTTGGATATGGGCTTCCAGGCGACCATTGACGACATCATTGCCGACACGCCTGCGGATCGCCAGACGCTGCTGTTCAGTGCGACCTTCCCGGATGAGCAGGCATCTGGTGGCCTTGCCACCATGACCCGCGGCGTAATGCGTGATCCGGTCACTGTCAAAGTGGCTGAGCTTCACGATGCCACTACCATTGATCAGCACTTTTATGAAGTCGTGAACGAAGAGGCGCGGTTTGCCGCCCTTCAGCAGCTGTTGCTGGTCTATCGGCCGGCGACCAGCGTGGTGTTTTGCAACACCAAGCGCGAAACCCAAGCGGTGGCGGAGCAACTTACCGATGCTGGATTTAGCGCCGTAGCGCTCAACGGCGACTTAGAGCAAAAAGATCGTGACCGTCGACTAATCCTGTTTGCCAACCAGAGTGCGTCTATTCTGGTCGCCACGGATGTTGCGGCGCGCGGTTTGGATATTGCCCAGCTAGATGCGGTGTTCAACTATCAAATTGCCCGTGAGCTTGATGTTCACGTGCACCGAGTAGGGCGCACCGGGCGCGCGGGCGCTAGCGGTGTTGCCTGTACCTTGGTAACCCCTAAAGAGCATTATCGGCTAGAGCGGCTGGAAGGCTTGCTAGAGCAGCCGATTACCACGGAACCATTGCCTAAGCCACAGCACTCTGTACCGTTTGAGCCGCCTATGGCAACGCTACAGTTGGCAGGCGGTAAAAAAGATAAGCTGCGCCCGGGGGATATTCTTGGTGCATTGACCAGCGAAGGTGGGCTGAGTGGTGAGCAGGTCGGTAAAATTAAAGTCTTGGCGCGCAGCGCCTATGTGGCGGTGGAGCATAGCGTCGTTCAAAAAGCCCAAGCCAAGCTTGAGCGTGACAAACTGAAAGGGCGTGCCTTCCGCGTTCGCCGTATCCGTTTTTGAGTGACGGGACATTGAACTCAAATAGCAATGTTAGATGGTTAAGATAATAAAGAGGAGCCGACGCAGCTAACCATGAAAATCCCCAAACGTTTACAGCCCCTGGTCGATGATGGAATGATCGACGAGGTGCTGGTGCAGTTAATGAGTGGTAAAGAAGCGCAGGTTTATGTGGTGCGCTGCGGCGAAGAAGTACGCTGTGCCAAAGTGTTCAAAGAGGCCAAACAGCGTAGCTTTAAACAGGCGGTGCAGTACCAGGAAGGGCGTAAAGAGCGTAATAGCCGCCGGGCCAGGGCCATGGCAAAAAAAACCCGCTATGGCCAAAAAGAGCAGGAGCAGGCGTGGCTAAATGCCGAAGTCGACGCGCTCTATCGGCTTGCTTCCGCAGGCGTTCGTGTCCCTGAGCCTCACGGTTTTGTCGATGGCGTATTGCTGATGGAGATGATCAGCGACGCCGAAGGTAACGTAGCGCCGCGCTTAGACGAAGTTACGCTCACGCCAGAGCAAGCCAAAACCTACTACGCCAAAGTCATTCAAGACGTCGTGCGTATGCTGTGTGCGGGTTTGATCCACGGTGACTTGTCAGAATTCAACGTGCTGGTAGATGCCTCCGGTCCGGTGATTATCGATCTGCCCCAGGCTGTCGATGCCGCAGGCAACAACAGCGCCGCCGCCATGCTTTATCGCGATGTCGATAATATGCGCAACTACTTTGGCCAGTACGCACCGGAGCTGCTGACAACGGAATATGGCAGAGAGATGTGGTCGCTGTACGAGTCGGGCGAGCTACATCCGGATAGCAAGCTTACCGGCCACTTCGATGCTGACACCCACATCGCCAATGTTGATGAGCTCATGGAAGTTATCGACGACGCTAAAGAGGAAGAGGCCGAACGCCAGGCGCGCATGCGAGACGACGGCGACGATGACGAGCCGCCACAGCCCTACTGACTAATGCCGCAGGTTGGCTAGCCCGTGTTTGCTGTCTCTTTTTGGCGGCAGGCATGCCGCTGCCCCTTTCACGCAAGGACCTCCCATGCTGTCTCGTATACTTACGCCGCTGTTCCGTTACTTTGAGGGGCGCGTAAACCCCTACCCGGAAGATGAGGTCACCACGCCGCCGAAGGGGTTATTGCCGTTTATTTGGCACTTCTCACGCCCGGTATGGCCGTGGCTACTGGCGGTATCGTTGCTGACGGCGCTGGTCTCCGCAGCAGAAGTGGTGTTCTTCAGTTATATGGGCGAGCTGGTTGACTGGCTGGGCAACGTAGAGCGAGAAAGCTTTTGGCAACACCACGGCCTGTGGTTAGCAGGCGTGGGCTTGTTGGTAATTGTGGGCCTGCCGTTGCTGGTGCTAATGCAGTCCCTGGTGACCCATCAGACGATTTTCGGCAACTACCCCATGATTGGCCGCTGGCTTTCTCACCGCCACATGCTCAGCCAAAGCCTAGCGTTTTATCAGGATGAGTTTGCCGGGCGGGTGTCACAAAAAGTCATGCAAACGGCGCTGGCGATCCGAGAAACCGTCACCAAAGTGATGGACCTGATGGTCTACGCCGTTGTCTATTTTACCGGGGCAGCGATTCTATTGGGCCGCGCCGACCCCTGGCTGCTGTTGCCCCTTGGCCTATGGCTTGTGGGCTATTTAGGCATTATGCGCTTTTTCGTTCCGCGTCTACGGGATGTCTCTATGGCCCAAGCCGATGCCCGTGCCCAGATGACGGGGCGCGTGGTCGATAGCTACAGCAATATCCAAACCATCAAACTCTTCGCCGATACCGAGCGCGAACAAGGCTACGCGAAAGACGCGATGGAGGGCTTCATGGTCACCGTTCACCGTCAGATGCGCTTGGTCACGGTGATGAGCGTTTGTTTAACGCTGCTCAATACGCTGCTGCTAGTGGGCACTGCGGGCATGGCGATTAGCGCCTGGTATATGGACGCCATTTCCCTGGGCGTATTGGCCATCGCCATTGCGCTGGTGATGCGCATTCGCTTTATGTCCGACTGGATTTTATGGGAAGTCGCTGGGCTTTTTGAAAACATTGGCACGGTGCAGGATGGCATGAATACCATTGCCCAGGAGCCGACGATCAAAGATGCCCCCAAGGCCAAAGCACTTGTCGTGCCCAACGGCGAGATCGTGTTTGATGCGCTGCGCTTTCAGTATGCCCAGGCGAAAGGGGAGAGTAAAAACGTCTTTGACGGGCTGAGTTTAACCATCAAACCCGGCGAGAAAATTGGCCTGATTGGCCGTTCAGGGGCAGGCAAGTCCACCCTGGCAAATCTGCTGCTGCGCTTTTACGACCTGCAGGGCGGGCGGATTTTAATCGATGGGCAGAATATTGCCGATGTCACCCAAACCTCGTTGCGCCATCAGATTGGTATGGTTACCCAGGATACCTCGCTACTGCACCGCTCGCTGCGGGATAATATTCGCTACGGCAGCCCCCATGCCAGTGATGAAGATGTATGGCAGGCGATAAGTCGCGCCCACGCAGATACGTTTATCAATGATTTGGTCGACCCAACAGGCCGGCGGGGTCTAGATGCCCATGTTGGTGAGCGCGGCGTGAAGCTCTCCGGTGGGCAGCGTCAACGCATTGCGATTGCCCGGGTGCTGCTAAAGAACGCGCCCATTTTGGTGTTGGATGAAGCCACGTCGGCGCTGGATTCAGAAGTGGAAGCCGCCATTCAAGAGCAGTTGGATACGCTGATGGAAGGCAAAACGGTGATTGCCATTGCTCACCGTCTTTCTACCATTGCTATGCTCGACCGTTTGATTGTGGTGGATGAAGGGCGCATGGTGGAGAGCGGCACCCACCAGGAGCTACTCGCGCAGAACGGCATCTATGCGAGCCTCTGGCAGCGACAGTCCGGTGGTTTTTTGGGGCACGACCTAGACTAGCCTGTTTTGAAAGGGCTTAACTTGATTGCACTACTCTCACTTAGTAGTAGACTGGTCGTTTAAAGCTCGTTTTAATCGAGCGCGTTTTACTGGAGGGAGAGCAATGCAAGCCATTCAGCTTCAACACCCCGGCGGTTTAGATAAATTAGACGTGGTTAATCTCGCGGCTCCAGGTGAACCTGGCCCCGGCGAAATTAAAGTACGCCTGCATGCTAGTTCGTTAAATTTTCACGATTACGCTGTAGTGAAGGGGATGATCCCCACTGATGATGGCCGCATTCCTATGTCGGATGGGGCAGGCGTTGTGGAAGCAATCGGTGAAGGTGTGAGTGAGTTCGCCGTTGGCGATGCGGTGGTGTCTACCTTCTTCCCCGACTGGCTGGAAGGCCCTGCGCGAGTCGGCGATTTCACGACCACACCAGGGGATGGCGTTGACGGCTACGCCCGTGAACAGGTCATTCGTCCAACTACCTGGTTTACCCACCAGCCCAAGGGTTACAGCCACGCAGAGTCTGCCACGCTCACCACTGCAGGACTAACTGCGTGGCGTGCGCTGGTGGTGGACGGCGGTCTTAAAGCGGGTGATACGGTATTGGTATTAGGCACGGGGGGGGTCTCCATCTTTGCGCTGCAGTTTGCCAAGATGATGGGCGCAAGGGTAATCGCGACCTCCTCTTCCAATGAGAAATTGGCCCGCCTGCGGGAGCTGGGCGCTGAGCACACCATCAACTACAAAGAGACGCCAGACTGGGGGAAGGCGGTTAAAGCGTTGACCGATGGTAAAGGTGTAGACCACGTGGTTGAAGTAGGCGGCCCCGGCACGCTGCCGCAGTCGATTGATGCCATAAAAATTGGTGGGCATATTTCGCTGATTGGTGTGTTAACCGGCCGGGAAGGTGAGATTCCAACCGCTAAGTTGATGGCTAAACAAGCGAAGCTGCAAGGGCTTATCGTCGGTAGCCGTCGTCACCAAATCGAGATGATTCACGCCATTGAAGCCTCCAATCTGCGGCCGATTATTGACCGCGAGTTTGCGCTCCATGACATTGCTGACGCTTTCCGTCATCAGGAGTCTGGCAAGCACTTTGGCAAAATCTGCCTCACTTTTTAAGCACTTGAATTAGCGCTTAACGCCATTAATTGAACGCATGAACTAAAGCGGCCATTTGCGTAGAATGGCCGCTTTTATTTGCCAGGAAGATCCATGCATCATATTGCTCATCTCGTCCACGAAGCACTCCCCGCATCGCTTGCGTTAGAGCAGGTGCGGGTATTAAATCGTGAAGCTTCCCGTGCCATCGTCACCCGTGGTGACAATATTTTGTTGCTCTACACCGAGCGTTACGATGACTTTAGCTTTCCAGGCGGCGGTATAGACGCTGGGGAAAGCCCTGAAGTGGGCCTGCACCGTGAACTGTATGAAGAGACCGGCGCCCAGGATATCGAAGTAACCTCACATTTTGGCTACGTAACAGAATATACCCCCACCTGGAAAAAGCAGTGGGATGTGATGTTTCAAACATCTCACTGGTTTACCTGCCAAATTGGCAATACGTTGGGTGAAGCAAAAATGGAAGAGTACGAAACTGCTAATGGCATGGCGGCGCGGTGGGTGTCGCTTGAAGAAGCGCTGCGTCATAACCGTAGCGTTATTGCACGCAAGCCAGCCACCATGGGCCTTTCCATTCACCGCGAAACTTTGGTGCTAGAGCATGTAGCCACTGCCCAGGGCCGTTAGCCCCGGGCTTTGTGTTGTCCTCTAGGTATGGGTCTGTCTTTTAGGTATTCAGGGCTTAAGCGGATTAAGCTTTGTCGAACAGCCTGCTGTATACCACCCCTTTTACTTCAAGCTCCCAGATATCCTCATAGGGCACTGTAGTGCCCTCGACATCTCCAGGCTCGTGGGTGCTATTTTTAATATCCGTTTCAGGAATGACTTTTACGCCTGTCATGCCCACATGCTGGATGCGAGCACTAAAGCGGTTGCCATCCTGATCGATGAGCAACCTTTCCCCGGCAATGCACTTTGAAAGCTTCTCGTGTAACTCTTCCATGGTCACGTTAATCACGCTCATATATGCCTCCTGCGCATCGCGTTCACTTTAAGTAGCTATTAGTTTAGTAGATATTTCTAGTCACTTCATAGTAGACGACAAGTTCATGTTGCGCGGTCATGCCAGCGTTAGGCGTGCTAATCTTTATTTTCTTATCTAGCGGAAAGGTAGCCTTATGGCGCAGCGCTCCAGCAATGAGGCCCCATCATTATGGAAGGTAGTTGAGCTAACGGATTTTACGCTCCCTGAGCGTACCCAGGCGAGCCAGTGGCGACGGAGTTGGCAAACGGCAACTCGTTGGCTAGTGGGCAGAGAGGCCGCAGAACATAAAGCAAAGCAAGAGAGTGAACTGCGTGCCCTGCCAGAAGTGCGGCTTGCCCACCTGGTGCCTAACGTGGACTGGTCGCCTGGGGCGATTGAATTTGCCCATGTTCTTCACCAGCAGGGCCTTGAAGAAGAGCCAGTGGTGTTTTTCGTTACCCCGCCCCATGGTGGGCATCGCGCCGTTGTTAACTATTGGGCAAAGCAGCAGGGCGTTAGCTGTTTGGCTACCCCTACCTACCAGGAACTCTCTGAAGGAAAGCTTGAATGGATAGCGCGTTGTGAAAACCAGCCCAATTGGGCGCTGCCAGAGTTGGAGCGATACTTTTTGCGCCATACCCAAGGCTTACAAGGCGTGCGTGAGTTACTAGAGCGTGCGTTAAGCGGACGCATGGGGCGTGGGGTAATTGGCTGCGACAGCTGGACATACGCCTATTTGCAGCAGGCGATTGGCCTGGACGGCACGCCAGCATTCACTCTTCAGGCAGTGGAGGGCAAACAGTTAGCTCACTATTTCGCGAACTTAGCGGGTGAGGGTAGCTGCCCCAGCGTGTATAGCACCCGTACCGGTAACCCCATTCTTGCAAACGACAGTGACGATAACGCCGAAAATGAGCGTAAAACGATGCATAAAGAGCTGCAGCGTTTATCGGCCCACTGCCGTGGGCATTTAGGTATAGCATGGCACTATTGGCGAGAGCGACTGCGCGAGCCTGCTGAAAGCGACGAATCAACACAATCCCAAGACGACGCTCAGTCTCAAGAGCTGTGGCTGCTGGACGCCTTGGCGGAGGCAGAGCTACCTGCGGAGACTGGAGACCTGGCTACATTGCTGCTGCATACGCTGTTAATTCACGGTGGGTTGGAGGATCAGGCGCTAGGAGATGTGCTCCCGTTTTCTCACCATGAAGTGTTAAACGCGCGGCTATCGCTGGCACGCCGGGGGTTGCTTAGCTGTCACCAGGGGCGCTGGCAAGTTTCACCGCTCAGTTACGCCAGCGTGCGACAGTTGTTGGAATCCCGCAACTACTTAGTTGACGCGCTTTAGGAGGGGGAATGGACGACAAAGAGCAGTACGCCAGGCTGTTTAACGATATCGATAGCCAGGCGCTAATTATCCTCGGCGTTACGCTGGTTAGTACAGTGCTGTTGATTATTGCGAGCCAGCATGGCTTGAACTGGCTGGCTAATCGGCTACATGGTCAGCTGAGGTTCCGCGTGTTTGCGCTTGTGCCGCTGACACGACTGCTGATTTTAATCGCTGCACTTGCCATTGCTGTGCCTGTTGTCATCGAGCCATCCATGCGCAATATGGTAACGCTGTTAGGCGCGCTTGGTTTAGCGATCGGCTTTGCCCTAAAAGACTACGTGAGTAGCCTAATAGCCGGCGTGGTCTCAGCAGTGGAGCTGCCTTATCGGCCGGGGGACTGGGTGAGTATTGAGGGGATGTATGGTGAGGTGAAGCACGTTGGAATGCGCACCGTGGATATCCAAACGCCTGATGATGATATGGTCGCGGTGCCCCACCTCAAGCTGTGGGACTCAGCAATTCATAATGCGAATAACGGCGGCACCAGCTTGCAGTGTGTTACGCACTTTTACCTACATCCAGAGCATGAGGCTGAGCGCGTACGCAAAACGCTACGCGATGTGGCACTTACCAGCGCATATCTTAAGTTTGACCGGCCGGTTGTCGTCGTGGCAGAAGAGACGCCTTGGGGCACGCACTACCGTATTCGTGCCTACCCCGTTGACCCACGGCAACAGTTTTTATTTATTACCGATATGACCGTGCGAGGTAAGCAGGTACTCAGCGACTTGGGCATTAAGCCTGCGCTGTTGCCGCCTGGTGCGGCATTGGAATTGCAGGACGTGACTGGTCGATGACATCACCTAAAACGCTTTATATGGGCTGGGACGTCGGTGGTTGGAACTGCGATAACAACCCTGCCAGTCGCGATGCATTGGTAGTGTTGGATAGGTCGCTTAATCTAGTAGGCATACCGTGGCGGGGAAACCTGCGCACGACGCTTAACGAGGCACACGATAGTCGCGACTTGATTCATCGCCTGCTAGCGCTTTGCCAGCATCAAGCAAGCGGCAACGAGCGTGTGGTGATGGCTATTGATACCCCGCTGGCACTTCCACAGGCGTTGCTGGCGCTTGCACGTGGTGAAGCGGTCAGCGCGCTTGGCCGATCTCAGGAAAACCCTTATTTATACCGCGAGACCGAACGCTGGCTCTTTCAGAGAGGCGTAACGCCCCTTTCACCGATTAAAGATATGATTGGCAGCCAGGCCACGAAAGGGATGCACTTGCTGGCACGTTTTGCACTGCACATTGCCACCTGTGGGCAGTGGCAAAGCGCGGATGGTTCGCTAAGCGCGGTGGAGGGCTATCCGTCGCCTGCCAAGCGTTCTGCGGTGTTTACTGCACTGCGTCAACGAGTAAGCCTACCCGCTGAACATACCGCTATGCTGCAACAGCCAACGCCAAAGCAGCAGGATATTCAGGATGCTTGGCTCTGTGCACTGCTTGCCTGGAGTTTGGAGCATGCCAAAGAGAGCATCTCTTGGCCGCCAGCAGCGATGCCAGCGGCCGAAGGGTGGATCTTTGTGCCACGCGATGCGCTAACTCAGTAGGGTGCTACGCGCTCGCTTCGGGAAGCTCTGCGCTGTGGAACACGTTCTGCACATCGTCCAGCTCGTTAAGCATATCAAGCAGTTTTTCAAACACAGCCACATCCTCACCCTCAACCGGTGTCGTGGTTTGTGGCAGGAACTGAATTTCATCCACCTCAAAGTCGATCTCGCCAAAAGTGTCTAGCAGGGCTTGCTTGGCTTTAGCGTAGTCGGTATGCGGAGCAAAGACGGTAATACGGCCCTCATCCTGCTCGATATCAGTAACGTCCACATCGGCTTCCATCAGCGCTTCAAGCACGGCTTCTTCGTCGCTGCCAGAAAACGAGAAAATAGCGCAGTGGTCGAACATATGGCTCACGCTGCCGGGCGTGCCAATTTTGCTCTTGGTTTTAGTGAAGCAACCACGCACATCGCCAAAGGTACGGTTCGGGTTGTCGGTTAGGCAGTCAACAATCACCATGGCGTTGCCTGGGCCAAAGCCCTCATAGCGCGCTGTTGAAAAGTCCTCGCCGCCAGCACCGCTGGCTTTATCCAGTGCTTTATCTATCACGTGGGAAGGCACCTGATCTTTCTTGGCACGCTCCATTAAACCGCGTAGTGCTAGGTTACCGTTAGGGTCGGTGCCGCCGGCTTTAGCGCAGACGTAGATTTCACGCCCGTACTTGCTATAAACCTTGGTTTTCGCAGCGGCCGTTTTGGCCATGGATTCCTTACGGTTTTGAAACGCCCTACCCATGTTGAAGTCCTTATTAGCCATGAACCGCCTGCGTGGCAGGCGTCATCTTGATTAAAAAAGGGAAAATTTTACCCAACAGCGTACCATGCTAACAGCGTTATTTAAGCGCCTACATTTATTACCTGAACGCAGGTAAAGCTGGCGTATAATAGCGCTTCCTTAATAACTTATTCCACGGAGAGAAGAATGCCGCTGTCACTCTGGCTATCATTGGCCGCGATCTGCGCTATGGGGGCTATGTCGCCGGGGCCGAGTCTGGCGCTGGTGTTGCGTCATACGCTGGGGGGCGGCCGCTTGCCGGGGGTGACTGCCGCTGTATTCCACGCTCTCGGTGTGGGGTTTTATGCGCTGTTAACCGTGTGGGGGTTGGGAGCTCTGATTGTGCGCCATCCCCAGCTGTTTCAAATTATTACGTGGTTAGGCGCTGCGTATTTGGCGTGGCTAGGGATTAAAGCACTGCGGGCAGGGAAGGCGGGGGCATTAGCACCGGGAGCTGTGACCACCACCACGCGCCAAGCCGCTAAAGAAGGTGTCTTAGTGGCGCTGGGCAACCCTAAGTTAATTATCTTTTTTGTTGCGTTGCTCAGCCAGTTTGTAACGCCTGAAATGAGCATTCTTGCTAAAGCAATAATTGTGGCAACAGCGATGGTGATTGATGGTGGCTGGTACGTGCTAGTGGCGGTGGGCCTTTCCCACTCAAGCGTACTGCCTTGGCTGCATCGTTACGCTCACTGGATCAACCGAGTCACTGGCATATTGCTGATTGCCCTAGCGCTGCGTGTTGTAGTGGGGCCAATCAGTTAATCGGTTCTGGCGTAACCGCATTTGCCGTGGCATGGTGATAACACGCTAGCGAAGGCAGGTAGGGGCCTTGCGATGATGATTTATGATCAAGACTGCTATACCCACCAGGGTGAGCCGTTTAATTTACGCGCTTTGCGTGGGCAAGTATTGCTAGTGGTTAATGTGGCTAGCAAATGTGGCTTTACGCCGCAGCTAAAAGAGCTGGAGACGCTTTATACGCGCTACCGCGACCGTGGTTTTACGGTGCTTGGCTTCCCCTGTAATCAGTTTGGCAGGCAGTCACCGGAGAGCGCTGAAGATTTTTGCGCCTTCGGTGAGCAGCAGTTTGGGGTTAGTTTTCCGCTGATGGAGAAGGTCAACGTCAACGGCGGTAATGCCCACCCTCTGTTTGTGCTTCTTAAGCGGGAGGCGCCCGGTGTGATGGGAACCAAAATAATTAAATGGAACTTCACTAAATTTTTAGTAGGGCGAGATGGCCAAGTAATCGCCCGCTTTGGCCCTAAAGACCACGGCTTGCCGCTACGCTTAGCACTAGAAGCCGCGCTGGATAAAGCGTGAACGTCACTCGGCGGTGCGTTTAAAGCTCACCACGGGCCACCATCAAACGGCTCATTAATGCCTCCCAGCGGTGGCGAACCATCATGGTGGTTAAGGATGAAAATAGCGCCCAACTCTTGCGCCGCCAGCCTTTCAGCCGCAGGTTGTGGCTAACTAACTGTTTCATCAGTTTATAGTCATCAAACTGGCGCCACTCGCTGGCAACCGACAGCTGATGTCGAGACATAACCGGTGCCATTTCCAAGCGGAACATCCACTCAAGTTCTTTCAGTGACATATTGTGCTGTTGAATCACATCAATCATCTTGGCGTAGTCGCGCTCGCTGGGTTCACGGTCAAGCCAAAGTGGGGCCAGGGCAAGCCACAGGTCGCCGCGTTCATCGACTAGCTGCTGTGCATTCATGGGGAGTCTCGTCGGCAAGTGGTTAACAGGCCGCTATCCTGCCGCGATCGACAGAGAAGCTCAAGTGCGGACACAGCGCGCCGAGACGGCTAGAATAGCCTCACTAGCTGATGGCATTGCCATGTTGATAATGAAATCAATTTGATAAAGAGGTTCAACGTGATTATTAAACCTAAAGTGCGTGGTTTTATCTGTACGACGACTCACCCTGTAGGCTGCGAGCAGAACGTTCTGGAACAGATCGAAGCGACCCGCGCCCGTGGTTTAGATAAAAGTGCTGGCCCTAAGAAAGTACTGGTGATTGGCGCGTCCAGCGGCTACGGCTTAGCGGCTAGGATTACCGCTGCCTTTGGTTATGGTGCAGACACGCTGGGCGTGTTCTTTGAAAAGCCCAGCAGTGAGAAAAAAACCGGCACCGCAGGCTGGTACAACAGTGCTGCATTCGACAAATTTGCTAAGCAGGAAGGGCTCTACAGTAAATCAATCAACGGCGATGCGTTCTCACATGAGGCGCGGGAAAAAGCCATTGAGTTGATTAAGCAGGACATGGGGGAAATCGATCTAGTGGTCTACTCCCTTGCCTCGCCAGTGCGCAAACTGCCGGATACCGGTGAAGTTAAGCGCTCAAGCCTAAAGCCGATTGGCGATACCTACCGTGCAACGGCTATCGATACCAACAAAGACGTCATCATTGAAGCTGAAGTAGAGCCTGCCACCCAGCAAGAGATCGACGATACCATCACGGTGATGGGCGGCGAAGATTGGGAACTGTGGATGGAAGCCCTAGACCATGCCGGTGTGCTGGCAAAAGGCGCCCGCAGCGTGGCGTTTAGTTACATTGGCACTGAAATTACCTGGCCGATCTACTGGCATGGCGCGCTGGGCAAAGCCAAGGAAGACTTGGATCGCGCCGCCGCCGCCATTGATGCCAAGCTGCAAACAAGCGGTGGTGGTGCCAATGTAGCCGTGCTCAAGTCGGTGGTTACCCAGGCCAGTGCGGCCATTCCGGTCATGCCGCTATATATCGCCATGGTATACCGCATAATGAAAGAGCAGGGCCTGCACGAAGGCACCATCGACCAGCTTAACCGGCTGTTCGGCGAGTACCTTTATTCCCAGGCGGGCGATATGGCCACCGATGAGAAGGGCCGTTTGCGCCTGGACGATTGGGAGCTGCGCGATGACGTGCAACAAGCCTGTCAAGATCTGTGGTCAGACGTCACCACCGAAAACTTATTCGAAATTACCGACTATGCTGGTTATAAGCATGAGTTTTTGAAGCTATTTGGCTTTGAGCGTGATGATGTGGATTACGATGCTGATGTGAACCCTAACGTTGAGTTCGATGTCATTAGTTTATAAGTGGTGATGCGGTTGCGTTAGCTAGAGGTCGTCGCACTCACTTTTTCTACCGGAGGACAGGAGACGTTTATGGATACCAGGGAAAGTAAGACTCGGGAAGAAGAAAAAGAGCACGTATTGAATCAGCGCATACCAGAAGATTTTGAGAACGCTGAACCTCAGCGCCAGCCTGAGGCAAAGAAGTCTCCACGAGGGATGCATAAGCTGATTCCTCTGGTGATTATAGCCCTAGGGATAGTGGTGGCTGGGTTCTTAATTCTTGGAGCAGGTAACAGTGGAGGCTAATTTCTTCACTCTTCTCCTTTTCTAAATTGATTGCCGGACCTTGTGTCCGGCAATTTGCATTTCAGGGCCATTGCTGACATCTCGCCAACTTCATTTCAATATGTCTTGCTTCGTTTCAAGCGGCCACTCTCTTCACTTATTAGCCGTGCGACGCCTTTTTTTATATAGGGCCAACAGGCGCTTCCTTCATTGGTACAATTGGGTAAGATGCTTTTTAAATAGACAGTTAGCCAAGTATTAGACAGCTACTCAAGCCGACGGCGGTTTTTATGCAGCAAAACAGCTCACTATGTTCTCAAGCACGTTGACGCTATCTGGAAGTGAACGTAAACGGGTGGCCTTTGTGCTGCTGCCGGGGTTCTCGCTATTGGCCCATGCAAGCGCCATTGAGCCGCTGCAAATGGCTAACCAGTTGAGCGGGCAGATGCTGTATCAAACGGTCACGCTCAGTTTAAGCGATGAACCCGTGCGCAGCAGCGCGCAGCTTTCTATGCTAGCGCAGCACGCGCTAGGTGCACCGCTTGGGCCGCTGGATATGTTGCTGGTGTGTGCGCCCACGCCACTACCCTATGCGTTGCCCGCTAAGCTAAACGAGTGGCTGCGCAGTCATCAGGGAAGAGGTGTCGCTATCGGTGGGCTTGCTGGCGGTACCGAGGTGCTTGCCCGCTGTGGACTGTTAGAGGGCTACCGAGCGACGCTGCCCTGGCAGCGCTTTGATGCCTTTGCCCAGGCATACCCCCAGGTCACGCTTTCTCAGCAGCTGTTTGAAATTGATCGCGACCGCCTGACCTGCGCAGGCGGCACTGCCGCGATGGATATGATGCTCACGCTGATTGGCAAGCACCACGGCCCGCGTTTGGCGGAGCAGGTCTCCGAGCAGTTTGTCTGCGACCGTATTCGCCTAGCCGATGAGCGTCAGCACGTACCGCTGCGCAACCGCTTGGGCCACGCGCCCCAAAGTTTGGTGGATGCGGTCACGCTAATGGAAAGCAATATCGAAGAGCCGCTCTCGACGCTTGAACTCGCTGAGCATCTAGGCATTTCCCGACGTCAGTTAGAGCGTTTGTTCAAGAAATATCTTCAGGCGGTGCCCAGCCGCTACTACCTGGATTTACGCTTACAGGATGCCCGCAAGCAGCTAAGAGAGAGCGACCGCCCGGTGGGGGATATCGCCCTGATGACCGGGTTCTCCTCTGGCGCGCACTTTTCCACCGCTTATCGCAACCACTTTGGCATTACGCCGCGAGAAGAGCGGCTGGGTTAAGCGCAGCTTTTCATAATTTACCGTCCCAATACTGAAAGCAGGGCGCCCGCCGTGCCCCGTATACTGAATTCATCGCTTACTCCACTGGAGGTACTGTCCCATGAGCCACACCCCGAACCGTCAAGATTTCGACCATTACATGGCGCCCAACTACGCGCCGCAGCAGATTATTCCGGTACGAGGCGAGGGTAGCCGTTTGTGGGATCAAGAGGGCCGTGAGTACATCGACTTTGCCGGTGGCATCGCGGTGAACTCGCTGGGTCACTGCCATCCGGTGCTGGTGAATGCGTTAAAAGAGCAGGGCGAAAAGCTTTGGCACCTCTCTAACGTATTTACCAACGAGCCAGCGCTCAAACTGGCTAAAACCCTTACCAAGCGCACCTTCGCCGATAAAGTCTTTTTATGCTCCTCCGGCGGCGAAGCTAACGAAGCCGCACTGAAGCTGGCCCGCCGCTGGGCGGTAGACCACCACGGCGAGCATAAAGATAAAATCATCTCGTTCTACCAGTCGTTCCATGGCCGCACCTTCTTTACCGTGAGCGTAGGCGGCCAGCCCAAGTACTCCCAAGGCTTTGGGCCGGTACCGGGCGGCATCCTGCATGCCAATTTCAACGACCTGGAGAGCGTGCGTAAGCTCGTAGGCGACGACACCTGCGCCATTATGGTTGAGCCGATGCAGGGCGAGGGCGGCATCGTGCCCGCGACCCAGGAATTCCTGCAGGGCCTGCGCGATCTGTGTGACGAGCACAACGCGCTGCTGATATTCGATGAAGTGCAAACCGGCGTTGGCCGCAGTGGCGAGCTCTACGCCTATAAAAACTTCGGCATCACGCCAGACATTCTCACCAGCGCTAAATCGCTGGGCGGCGGCTTCCCGATTGGTGCCACGCTAACCACCGATGCCATCGCCAAATCGCTGGCCATCGGCACCCACGGTTCTACCTATGGCGGCAACGCGTTGGCATCCGCGGTAGCGCTTGCTGCGGTCGAGTTCATTGATACGCCGGAGGTGCTGCAGGGTGTCAAACATCGCCACGACCTGTTCCGCGAGCACCTGGAGACCATCAACCGCAAGTACGGCGTCTTTAAAGAGATTCGTGGCATGGGCATGCTGATGGGGGCGCAGATGTCAGATGCCTTCGAAGGCCGTGCCAAGGATATTCTGCCGCTGGCCATTGAGGAGGGCGTAATGGCGCTGATTGCTGGCCCCAACGTGCTGCGCATGGCGCCCTCGCTGGTGATTCCCGAGGAAGATATCGCCGAAGGCATGGCGCGCCTTGAACGTGCCATCGAGCGACTTGTTGCCAGCGCATGAGCAGGCAGCAAGATAAAAAAGAGGGGGCGTTAAACATGTTGGTAATCCGTCCGGTCACGCTGACTGACCTTCCCGCCTTAGAGCAACTGGCAGAGCACGCGGTGCCAAGGCTTACCAACCTGCCAGCCAACCGCGAACGCCTTGAGGAGCGCATTGTGCGCTCCCAGGAAGCGTTCTCAAGCGATATCGAGTTCCCTGGCAACGAGCATTATATGTTCGTCCTGGCAGATGATAGCCGCAACGAGGTGCTGGGCACGGCGACGATTCGCGCCCAGGCGGGGGCTGCCGAAGCTTACTACACCTACCGCCAAGAGACGCTAATTCACGCCTCCCAGCAGCTCAATGTGCGCCGCGAGGTGCAAACGCTGGCGCTCTCTCATGAAGCGTCGGATGCCACGCTGCTCTGCGCGCTGTCGCTCAACCCGCGCTATAAAGGCACCAGTGCGGAGAGCCTGCTGCGCCGGGCGCGGCTGATGTTTATCGCCCAGTACACGGAGCGCTTCTCGCGGATTTTGGCGGTCGCCTTCCCCGGCTATTTGGATAGCCATAACGAATCACCTTTTTGGGAGAGCGTCGGACGCCACTTTTTTGCCCGCAGCTTCCAAGAGATGAACCACATTGCGGGGGTGCGCTCAAAAAGCTTTATTGCCGAAGTGATGCCGCAGTTCCCGCTCTACTTACCGCTGCTAACACCCCAGGCCCGCGCCGCCATTGGTCGTGAGCACCCGGCCCATGAAGAAGCGCTGGCCGAAATGCTCGCCGAAGGCTTCGTGCGTTCGCGGCACGTGGATATTTTCGATGCAGGTCCCATTGTCAAAGCTGAGCGTGAGCGCCTGGAAACGTTTCGTAATGCCGCTTGGCACCCGGTGCGTGTGCGCCCTGAGCACGCGCTTCCAGATGCTGAGCCGGCTATGATTGCCAATCAGACGCTGGGCGATTTCCGCTGTATTGTGGCGCGCTATGCGCTCTCGCCCACTGGGCAGCTGATGCTCACCCCGCAGCATGCAGCGCGTTTGGGGGTGGAAGAGGGCCGTGCAGTGCTGGCCGCACCGCTAACCCTGCCAAGCGCGGACGATGCGCTCGATGAAGGAGAGATGTAATGCGCATTCGACCCATTGCCCGTGATGATCTGGATGGGCTCCAGGCGCTTGCGCAGCAGGCAGGCGTGGGGTTTACCTCGCTGCCGGATAACCGCGAGTTTTTGGCCGGTAAAATCGAATCCGCTGCTCGCGCTTTTGAAGAGCGCACCCCGGTAGACGACCGTCTTTATTTCTTCGTTCTTGAAGATGAAACCAACGGCGAGCTGGCAGGCTGCTGCGCCATTGAGGGCCAAGTAGGGCGCGAAGTGCCGTTCTATAACTACCGGCTCGGCACGCTGGCGCACTCCTCTGTGCAGCTGGATCTACACCGCACCATCGACACGCTTTTTTTAAGCTCTGATCATACCGGCGACGCCGAGGTGTGTTCGCTTTTTTTGCGCCCAGAATATCGCGGCGAGGCCAACAAACACCTGCGCAACGGGGCGCTGCTCTCCAAGGCGCGCTGGCTGTTTATTGCTCAGTTCCGCGACCGCTTTCCGCAGAAAGTGCTGGCCGAAATGCGCGGCGTGTTTGATGAAAACAACATTAGCCCCTTTTGGGAAAGCCTGGGGAAACACTTCTTCCCCATGGACTTCAACGAAGCCGACCGCTTAACCGGCTTGGGCCAGAAGAGCTTTATCGGCGAGCTGATGCCCAAGTTCCCGATCTACACCACGTTTATGTCGGAAGAGGCGCGAGCGTGTATTGGCCAGGTACACCGGCACACCCGCCCTGCGCTTGAAATGCTCAAAAAAGAGGGGCTGCGCTGGGAAGGCTACATCGACATCTTCGATGGAGGCCCCACCGTAGAAGCCTATATTGATGACGTGCGTGCCATTCGCAACTCGCAGCTTTATCAAGTGGAAGTCTCACCCAACGCATCGCAAGAGAGCGTTAGCCGCTGGCTGGCGGCATCTACCCAGATGCTCAGCTTTACCGCTAGCTGGATAGGTCGCGCGCCCGCCGATGCCAGCACGATAGTGCTCACCCCCGAAGAAGCCGAACGGCTAGGAGTATCTAGCGGCGATACCGTTCGCCTACTAGAAACCTAACGCCCGGCTCGCTAACAAAACGACTCGACAGAACAGACACGCAGGCTCAGTGAAGGAGAGCACGATGCACACCCAGAACATGCACGCCCAGCAGCAGCAATTGATCAACGGTGCCTGGGTAGTCGGCGACGCCGACGCCTTGACCAAGCAAGACCCCGTGGCGGGAACGCTGCTATGGCAAGGCGCAGCGGCCTCTAGCCGCCAGGTAGGCGCGGCGGTTGACGCAGCGCGTGCGGCATTCCCCCGCTGGGCACGCACCTCCTTTGCTGAACGCCAAGCGCTGGTAGAACGGTTTGTGGACGTGCTCAAGGCGCGTCAGGAAGACCTAGCCATTGCCATTGCCTCTGAAACTGGCAAGCCGCTATGGGAAGCACGCACCGAAGCCGGCGCGATGGTGGGTAAAATCGCGCTCTCCATCAAGGCGTACCACGAGCGCACCGGGGAGCGCGAAAAAGAGGTCGGCAGCGCCAAAGCGGTACTGCGACACCGCCCCCACGGCGTAATGGCGGTGTTTGGCCCTTATAACTTCCCCGGCCACCTGCCCAATGGCCATATGGTGCCTGCCTTGTTGGCAGGTAACACCGTGGTATTCAAGCCT
This sequence comes from Halomonas sp. GFAJ-1, assembly GCF_000236625.2. NCBI lineage: Bacteria > Pseudomonadati > Pseudomonadota > Gammaproteobacteria > Oceanospirillales > Halomonadaceae > Halomonas > Halomonas sp. GFAJ-1. The sequence continues at coordinate 66,725 of NZ_AHBC01000051.1, read as the reverse complement.
AGCGACCAAACCCCGCTTACGGCGGATTTAACCCTGCAGTGCTGGTTAGAAGCCGGGCTGCCAGCCGGGGTGATCAACCTCGTGCAGGGTGGTGTCGCGGTTGGGCAGGCGCTCTCTGCTCATCCTGGTATCGATGGCCTGCTGTTTACCGGCAGCGCCAAGGTAGGCGGGATGTTGCAGCAGCAGTTCGCCGGGCAGCTGGATAAAATCCTTGCGCTGGAGTTAGGCGGCAATAACCCGCTGGTGGTGAAAGATGTGGAAGATGAGCGTGCGGCGGTGCTGACGATTCTGCAGTCGGCGTTTCTCTCTGGCGGGCAGCGCTGCACTTGTGCTCGCCGCCTGATGGTGCCCCAGGGCGAGATGGGCGACCGTCTAATCGACGCGCTTTCCGATGCTATTACCAGGCTATATGTGGCGGGACAGTTCGATGAAGAGCCCGCGCCGTTCTATGGCGGCTTGGTAAGCGTTGCCGCAGCCGATGGCCTGCTCAAAGCACAAGACGAGCTAGAAGCCATGGGCGGCACGGTCATTAACCGCATGCAGCGCTTGAAAGACAACACCAGCCTGTTAAGCCCAGCCCTGATCGACGTAACCGGCCTTGAGGTGCCCGACGAGGAGCACTTCGGCCCGCTGCTGAAAATCCACCGTTACAGTGACTGGGATGAAGCCTTAACGCTGGCCAACGATACCCGCTACGGCCTCTCTGCGGGTTTAATTGGCGGCGAAAAAGCCGACTGGGACGACTTCCTGCTGCGTATTCGTGCAGGCATTGTGAATTGGAACCGCCAGACCACCGGTGCCTCAGGCGATGCGCCCTTCGGCGGCGTTGGCGACAGCGGCAACCACCGCCCCAGCGCCTACTACGCGGCGGATTACTGCGCCTACCCGGTCGCCTCCATGGAAGCCGAGAGCCTGGAAATGCTGGAAACCCTGCCGCCGGGAGTTAACCTATGAGCGTGAACAGCATTCGAGAAGTCAACTTCGACGGCTTGGTAGGGCTTACCCATAACTACTCGGGTCTTGCCCACGGCAACGTGGCCTCCATGAGCCACGGTGGTTTGGTGTCTAACCCCAAAGAGGGCGCACTGCAGGGGCTGGCGAAGATGAAGTCGCTGATGGACGCAGGCTACGCTCAGGGTGTGCTGCCTCCTCAGCAGCGCCCAGACTTGGGTGCGCTGCGAGACTTAGGCTTTAGCGGCAGCAATAGCGAGATCCTCGCTCAAGCCGCGAAGCAAGCGCCGCAGCTGCTGCGGGCGGTATGTTCAGCCTCCAGCATGTGGACCGCTAACGCAGGCACGATTACCCCCAGCGTCGATGCACCAGATGGTCGGGTGCACTTCACTCCGGCCAACCTGCAGTCCAGTTTCCACCGCTACCTGGAGCCGAAAACTACTGGCCGGGTGCTGCAGGCGATTTTCCGCGATGAGCAGCGCTTCGCCCATCACCCGGTGCTGCCTGCCACGCCCGCGTTTTCTGATGAAGGGGCGGCTAACCACACTCGCCTGTGCGGTGAGTACGGCGAGCCCGGCGTTCATCTCTTCGTGTATGGCCGTCAGGCGTTTGGCGACGTGCGTAGCGGCGAGCGCGAACCCAAGCGCTATCCCGCCCGGCAAACCCTGGAAGCCAGCCAGGCTGTGGCCCGCCAGCACGGGCTGAGCGAGGCGCAAACAGTGTTCGCCCAGCAGCACCCGGACGCCATCGATGCCGGGGTGTTCCACAACGATGTGATTGCCGTGGGTAACGGCCCGGTGCTGCTCTACCACGAAATGGCGTTTCTTGATGAAGAGCGCACGCTGAACGAGCTTCGCGCCAAGATTAGCACGCCGCTGATTCCTGTGCGGGTGCCGGTAGAAGCCGTGAGCATGGAAGACGCGGTGGCATCGTACCTGTTCAACTCTCAGCTGCTCTCCAACCCAGACGGCACTATGACCCTGGTGGTACCCAGCGAGTGCCAAGAGCGCGAAGCCGTTTGGAACACGATTCAGAACTTCATCCTGGCGGGCAATAACCCGATCTGTGAAGTCATCGTCAAAGACGTGAAGCAGAGCATGCGCAACGGCGGCGGCCCCGCCTGCCTGCGCCTGCGGGTGGTGCTAACGGAAGCCGAGCGCGCTGCGCTGACTGGCCGCGTACTGCTCAACGACGCGCTCTATGACGACCTCACCGCCTGGGTGAGCCGCCACTACCGCGACCGCCTCACCGGTGAAGACCTTGCTGACCCCCAGCTCGCCACAGAAGTGCTCACCGCGCTAGATGAGCTGACTCAGCTGCTGAAAATCGGCCCGGTATACCCGTTCCAACAGGGCTGAATCCTCCGCGCAACAGCTCACCATGAACCAATTTCATGGTGAGTTGAAATAATATCGCTTTTCATTCATGTACATGGTCTGGCATAAAGAACGCATCCTCTTCGATGAATGTGGCGTTAACGCCTGTTCATCGAAACATCACACATGGCATCAAGCGCTGAGCTTCACCGCAGCGCTTACGCCAGTCTCGATCAATAGGGTGCTTGTTCGCGATGAGCTACGACTTCACATTCGATATCAAGAGCGTCCGGTTCGACGAAAACTACCGTCCTGCCGAGAGCACGCGTGCCACGACTAATTTCGCTAACCTAGCGAGAGGGCAGCGCTGCCAAGAAAACCTGCGTAACGCGCTGACCATGATCAACAACCGTTTCAATACCCTGGCGCATTGGGATAACCCCAAGGCGGATCGTTACACCGTCGAGCTGGATATCATCACCGGCGAGCTGAACGTGGCGGCAGCGGGCGATGCCTTTCCTGCGATTGAGATGCTGCAGACGACCATCATCGACCAGCATCTCGACAAGCGCATCGAGGGCATGATGGGAAATAACTTCTCCTCCTACGTTCGCGACTACGATTTCAGCGTGTGGCTTTCGGAGCACAACAAAGGCCGGACGGAGTTTGGTATCCCCGAGGGGTTTGGCGATCTTCACGGCAAGTTGTTCAAGCGTTTCGTCGACTCTGAGGCGTATCGAGCCCTCTCACGCAAGGCTCCGGTGATCTGCCTCAGTGTTTCTAGCAACAAGGTGTATCGCCAAACGGAAAATCGTCATCCCGTATTGGGTGTCGAGTACGTGAACGACGCGTCCTCGTTGACGGATTTCTACTTTGCCAAAATGGGCCTGCAGGTGCGGTACTTCATGCCACCCCATAGCGTAGCGCCGCTGGCGTTCTACTTCTCCGGTGATTTGCTGGCCGACTACAGTGACCTCGAACTGATCAGCGCCATCAGCACAATGGAGACGTTTCAGAAGATTTACCGCCCCGAGATCTACAACGCCAATTCGGTGGCAGGCAAGGTCTACCAACCCCATTTGAAGCACCAGGACTACTCGCTAACCCGTATCGAGTACGACCGAGAAGAACGCAGCCAACTTGCCGTCGAGCAGGGTAAGTTCACCGAGCGGTATTTCATCGAGCCTTTCCGCCATGTGCTTGAGCGATGGTCAGCAGATTACGCCCTTTGATCAACCTTTTATCGAGAAAACCTATTGATGAAAACATTATTGCCCACATCGACGGCCGGTAGCCTACCCAAGCCCACCTGGTTGGCCCAGCCTGAGACGCTTTGGTCTCCCTGGAAACTGCAGGGTGATGAGCTGGCCGAAGGCAAGCGGGATGCACTGCGCGTGTGTTTACACGATCAGCGGCAGGCAGGCATCGATATCGTCAGCGACGGCGAGCAGACCCGCCAGCACTTTGTGACGACCTTCATCGAGCACCTCGGCGGCGTCGATTTCGAGCAGCGCAAGACCGTCAAAATACGCGATCGCTACGAGGCCAGCGTTCCTTCGGTGGTCGGCCCTGTGTCGCGGGAGAAGCCAGTGTTTGTTGATGACGCTAAATTCCTGCGTCAGCAAACCGACCAGCCCATTAAATGGGCGCTGCCGGGACCTATGACCATGGTCGATACGCTCTACGATGGCCATTACAAGAGCCGTGAAAAACTCGCCTGGGAATTTGCCAAAATTCTCAACCAGGAAGCTCGCGACCTAGCGGCGGCGGGGGTAGATATCATCCAGTTCGATGAGCCTGCCTTCAACGTCTTCTTCGATGAGGTGAACGACTGGGGTATCGCTGCTCTGGAAAAAGCCATCGAAGGGGTCGCCTGCGAGACCGGCGTGCATATCTGCTATGGCTACGGCATCAAAGCCAACACCGATTGGAAGAAGACCCTGGGCTCGGAGTGGCGTCAATACGAGGAAATCTTCCCCAAACTGCAGGCGTCGAACATCGACATCGTCTCGCTGGAGTGCCAGAACTCCCATGTGCCCATGGAGCTGATCGAACTGATTCGCGGCAAAAAGGTGATGGTTGGAGCCATCGACGTAGCCACCCACACGGTCGAAACCCCAGAGCAAGTCGCCGACACGCTGCGCAAGGCGCTTAAATTCGTCGATGCCGACAAGCTTTACCCTTGCACCAACTGCGGTATGACGCCCCTGCCGCGTAAAGTGGCACAAGGCAAGCTGAAGGCGTTGAGTGAAGGCGCTGCGATTGTGCGGCAGGAACTCACCCGGTAGTCCACTCGGCGAGCCCGGCAGCAGTTGTTCGGGCTTGTTTACCGCCCTCCTGTTGTCGGCGGCGTTACGTGGTCCGAGTTCGTAGGTTTGCCCTCCGGGGATGCACGGCTTGTTGTCGCCTTATCAACCAAGCGCTGTTTATACAGCCACCACACGTCAACACCAAATGAGTAGGCCAGCGTGATCAGTGCGCTGAGTGCAAGTAAGAAGGTGGCGAAAGAAGAAGTAAGTGGCGTTAAGGCCAGTAGCAGCGCGGCCACTTGCCAAACGCATACGGCCTTGCGGCGGAAACTGGCGAATAGTGGCTGACGAAGCCATGGTAGTGGCCCGCTAGCCGCGACAAACAAGTAACGCATCCCGCCTATGATGAGTACCCATGCGCCTAGTGTGGGCTCAAGGGTTAATAACCCCACGCAGAGCAGCATAATCAGCAGGGCATCTAGCTCCATATCAAAGCGGGCGCCAAAAGCAGAGTGACTTTGGGTGCGCCTAGCAATCCAGCCATCTACCCCGTCTAACGCCAGCGCGATCACCGCAATGGCCAACCACTGCCACAGCCCAGCAATAAAGGCATTGCCCACTAACCCACCTGCAACAACCGCCACCAGGGCGGCTCTCGCTAGCGTGACGCGGTTTGCCCAACCCAGCTGGCCGTGGGGCCAAAAAACCAGCGTTAATAGGCTTATACAAGCGTAGAAGCCATAGGCCACTGCCCAGTGCGCTGGGCTAGCCATCAATGCCGGTAGTCCACTGCCCACTATCAACAGCAGAATGCCGCCGAGCACTAATTCCGCGGCGCTGTATAGCCGTTTGGGCAGTGAGTAATAAGGGGCATTGAAGGAGAAACGCATGGCTACTCGCAGAGCGGCGCGTTTAGCCGCAGTGAAAAATAAATGATGCAACTGTTTTTCCATGTACCATTCTTGTATACGGTGGTAGAACTGTCCATATTAAGAATCAACGTTGTGAGCGGCTTTACCTTTTTAGGCCATCCTAATGCTTAACTAGCATTAATCGCTCCATTTTTTTTCTGCGCTAAGCTGTAGAAGAGTCATGCAACGGCGCGTTAGTTTTCAAAGCGCTGGGGTAAAGGATGGAATAAGCGCTTCAGTCATAAGGAAATGTTATGTCGGTGCCTGATACTGCTACCGCCTTTTGGGTTACTCGCGAAGCCTTTGGCGAGCTAAAGCATGAACCGTTAACGTCTCCAGGTGAGAGCGAGCTCCTCGTTCGTGCGCTTTACAGCGGCGTTAGCAGGGGCACGGAGTCCCTGGTATTTAACGCCCGTGTGCCTGAAAGCGAGTACGCGCGTATGCGTGCGCCTTTTCAAACCGGTGATTTCCCTACGCCTGTTAAGTATGGCTACTGCAGCGTAGGGCGCGTCGCGCAGGGTCCACAAGAACTGCTGAATAAAACGGTTTTTTGCCTTTACCCCCACCAAAACCACTACGTGGTACCCGCGGATGCGGTGTTGGTATTACCAGAGCAGGTGCCTGCTTACCGCGCGGTGTTAGCGGCCAATATGGAAACCGCGATTAACGGCGTTTGGGATGCAAATCCGATGCTCGGCGAGCGGGTTTGTGTGGTGGGGGCTGGGGTCGTTGGCGCTTTGGTCGCGTACCTGTGCGCGCAAATCCCTGGTGTCGATATGCGTTTAATCGATATTAATCCAGCCCGTGAGGCGCTTGCCGCTCAGTTAGGCGTGGCGTTTTGTACGCCTGAACATGCTCCTACGGATCAAGACTGTGTGATTCATGCCAGCGGCCATCCCGATGGTCTACGTCTAGGGCTTAGCTTAGTAGGCAACGAAGGACGTGTGATTGAAATGAGCTGGTTCGGCAAAGGGGATGTGGCGTTACCGCTGGGCGGTGCTTTTCACTCCCAGCGGCTAACGCTAAGAGCCAGCCAGGTTGGACAGCTGCCCGCTGTCTTACAGCCCCGCTGGGATTACCGCCGCCGCTTAACGCTGGCCTTAAGTTTACTCACCGATCAGCGGCTGGATGCGCTGATTAGCGGTGAAAGTGATTTCGCTGACTTTCCTGCCATCGCACCGCAGCTATTTGGCCCCGGCAGTACCGCACTTTGTCACCGTATTCGCTATCCATAGCCGTCTTTTGATACACGTTTTCTATTGATAACAGGAGCATCTATGTACCGTTTATGCGTTCGTGATCACTTTATGATCGCCCACAGCTTTAAAGGTGAGATTTTTGGCCCTGCCCAGCGCACCCATGGCGCCACGTATGTGGTGGATGTGGTGTTTCAGCGCCCGGAGCTTGATCAGGACGGGCTGGTGATCGATATCGGCCTCGCCAGCGAAACAGTCAAAGAGGTATTGGCGAACTATAACTTTCAAAATTTGGATGAGGTGAGCGAATTTAAGGGGCGCAACACCACCACAGAATTTATGGCTAAAGTGATTTTTGACCAGCTGGCCGCTGCGATTAGCACGGGCAAAATGGGCACTACCGCCCAGGGGCTAACCCACATGGAGATTAAACTGCACGAGTCTCATGTGGCTTGGGCAAGCTATGAAGGCGCGCTATGAGCCAACGTTTGGCGCTGATAGTCGCCGGTGAGCCGGGCCAGCTGACGGGTGGCTACATCTACGACGCGCAGATAGTCTCAGCGCTGCGTGGTCAAGGTTTTACTATTGATGTGATGGGATTGCCGGGCCGTTTCCCCGATGCGGATGACACAGCTTCCCAGGCGCTTGGCGCCGCGTTAGCGGCGCAGCCCAACGGCGCGAAGGTGATTATCGATGGTTTGGCGATGGGAGCATTGCCGGAGGTGGTGGGTAAACACGCCCATCGGCTGGAGATTACCGCACTACTGCACCACCCCTTAGGAGACGAACAGGGGCTTAGCCGCGAGGCTCAGCAGCGCTTTCACCTTAGTGAGTTAGCCGGTATAGCAAGCGTTGCTAGAGTGATTGTGACCAGCCAGTTTACTGCACGTCGCTTAGGTGAACTTGCCAAGCACTATGGGCAGCCCCTCAGCGCGCCCATTAGCGTGGTAGAGCCTGGCGTGGCGCCTGCGCCGATCAGCCCAGCGGCAGCGCCTGATGAGCCTATTCGACTGCTGTGTGTAGCAACCCTTACCCCACGCAAAGGGCAGGACATATTGGTAAAAGCACTGGCAGGTGTCAGTGCCGTTAATTGGCAATGCGACTGCTATGGCGGCGCCCGAGATGCGGAATTTACCCGCCGGGTACAGCAGCTTATTGATGAGAATGGGCTTGCAGGTCGTGTAGTGATCCATGGGGAGTGCGATCCGGCCAACTTGGAAGCAGCGTATCAGCGTGCCCACGCGTTGGTATTGCCCTCCTGGTATGAGGGCTACGGCATGGTCGTCACCGAAGCCCTGGCCCATGGTCTACCCGTGATTACCACCACCGGAGGCGCCCTAAAAGATACGCTGCCGGAAGGGGCGGGCTTAAGCGTTGCACCTGGCGATGTTGAAGCACTGCAAGAGGCGTTACACAATTTTTGCCAAGGTGCAGCACTTCGCACTGAGCTACGTGCCGGCGCTGCGAAAGCGCGAGGCAACGTAAATGATTGGCAAACCGCCGGGGCTATCTTTGCGGATGCGCTGCAGTGTCCGCCGTCGTTGTTGGCAGCGGGCAGCCAGTTTCAGGCGGACTGGCTAACGCTGCGCGAAAGTGTTGATGCCAATGCGCGCAGTCAGAAGCTTACCCAAGCAGCCGCTACTTGGCTTGCCAACGATGTAAATAATGCGTCCCCTGACCAAGAACACGCAGCCACCATTGCAGACTTAGGCTGTGGTCGGGGCAGTAATACGCAGTTTCTGGCGCCCCAGTTACCCAGTAAGCAGCACTGGATGCTGTTTGACCACGATGCTGACTTACTCAAGGAGGCACGCGAGCGAGCGGTAGCGCTGCGCGATGCCAAGGGGCAGCCTGTATCCATAGAGAGCTACTGCGTATCGCTCACCAGTTTTGAACACCCGGCCATTGCTAAGGCGCGTTTGGTGACGGCCTCTGCGCTGCTAGACCTTGTCTCCCGGGAGTGGATAGAAGCGCTGGTTAGCCAGTGTGTGACGCATCGCCAAGGCGTGCTCGTGGCGATGAGCGTCACTGGCGCATGGTGCTTTACCGATCCACAGCTAACCCCCATAGAGAACGACGAAGACCGCTGGGTGCTTGCCCTGTTCAATGCCCATCAGCAGCGCGATAAGGGGCTGGGTGCTGCCTTAGGTGGCGATGCCCATGGTGCGTTGGTTGATGCCTTTAAACAGCAGGGCTACCGGGTGAGTGAGGCGGACACGCCGTGGCAGCTTACGTCAAACGACCCCGTCGTGCGGCCGCTAATGCACGCGCTGATTGCCGGGTGGGCAGAAGCAGCCACCGAACAAGCACCTGAAGCAGCAGCACGCATCAGCCAATGGCGCGACAGTCGCCAACAGGCGGTTAATGAGGGCAGGGTGGGTGCTTGGGTTGGCCACCGCGATCTGCTGGCGCTGCCAGCGGATGGGGCATAGCCCATGAGGGTCAGGCGCACTTTACGCACCCCCTGGGTACAACGTGGGCTAATGAGCCTGGGGCTGCTGGTGGCCATTGTGCTTTGGGTAGAGCCTGGGGCGGTGATTGCCGAAGTACAGCGCTTTTCTTTTGGTTGGATGGCGCTGGCGCTGATAGTGAGCGTGGTGCAGGTCATGCTGAGCGCTTGGCGCTGGAAGTTTACGGCTGGGTTGGTGGGGGTGCCGCTGCGTTTTGGTTATGCCCTGCGTGAGTACTATCTGGCGCTACTGGTTAACCAGCTGCTGCCCGGTGGGGTGCTGGGAGATGCGGGGCGCGCCCATCGCCATGCAGGGCAAGCGGCTTCCAAAGGGAGCGCATGGCGCGCGGTCGTCATTGAGCGCGCGTCAGGTCAGGTCGCGGTTGCACTACTCACGTTACTCGCTCTGCTTTCATCGCCCCTATGGCACGCGGCATTGGGTACGCGGCGACTGCTGAGCATTGTGATTGGCGTAGCACTGTTGGTAGCAGCCGCCGTCGCTATTGCGGTATGGCTGCGGCGCACCTCGCGCATTGCATTGCCAGCGTGGAGTGTCGTTTTTGGGCAGGAAATATGCCGCAGTTTGCTCAAGCGGCAGGTATGGCCGTGGCAGCTTCTTTCGTCGTTAACCATCGTGTTTAGCTATGGGGTGGTGATGGTTTGTGCCGCTCGGGCGATTGGTGTTGAGCTCGCAGCGGTGGATATTCTAGCGCTGGCGCCGGTGCTGCTGCTGGCGATGCTGGTACCGCTTTCGATTGCTGGTTGGGGACTGCGTGAAGGGGCGGCGGCGGGCGTTTGGGTATTGGTTGGCCTGCCGTCAGCGCAAGGCGTTGCCGTTTCGCTGGCGTATGGCGTGCTTGTACTGCTCTCTAGCCTGCCTGGCATCTGGGTAGCACTTGCTAAACGGGCTAAGGCAACGCCAGCCTCTTCGCCGGCGTCCGCGACTTCTACGCCAACGGCGGCTTCAAACGCCTCCGCGGCGCCTGGGCAGTTGAACGTCAAACAGCGTGTCATCTCCACACCGGAACGTACGCATCGCCGGGCGCAGGGCGCTTTCCAAGGTATCAATAGGTGTCATTTGCAGGCCGGGCCTGCCGGAGCCAATCAGCAGCGGCGCCACCAGCAGGTGCAGACGCTCGACCGTGCCTGCTTCAATAAACTGCGAGACGGTGATGCCGCCCCCTTCAACCAACACCCGCGTAAGGCCGCGCTGCGCCAGCAGGGATATGACATCACGGGGGATGAACTGCCCGTGGTTATTAAGCGGCAGCACGCAGTGCTCGGCGTTGCTTGTGCCAGTGCTAACGTCCGGCCCGGTGATATGCAGCGTGGGCGCGGTATCCGTGGTGAACAGCAAATGCTCGGCGGGTACTCGGCCTCTTGGGTCAATGACCACCCGCACGGGGTGCTTGCCGGTGATATGGCGCACGGTGAGCTGGGGGTTATCAGCGGCTGCCGTTCCCGCGCCCACCACCACGGCGTCAGCCAATGCCCGCAGGCGGTGCAAGTGCACCAAACTCTCGAAGCCGTTGATGTAGTGGGAATGGCCGCTTTCCGTGGCAATTCGCCCATCAAGGCTTTGCCCCAGTTGAGCCATTACCCAGCACGATTGGGCTGCCAGCGGCGTGAGGCAGTCCAACAGGTCGCGGACGGTATCGGTCACCTCCGCTTGGCTTTGCCACCCACTTTGATTAAGCGTGATGTTAGCGCTAGAGGGCAGGCTATGGCGTATCGCCAACAACCACTGCCACGCGGTATCACTATCGATGCTGCCATTGGCATGGGCAGAGGGTTGACCACTGCTGGAATTGGGCATGACGCCTCCCTACAAACCGTATCACTTCATCATGCGGGGCCATATTGCCCAGCGCAAGCGAACTTTGCCCGTTATAAAAGGCAACCTGGAGGCCTACATGTATCACATTGAACGCGCCATTTTTGATATTCGTCGCGGTCTGCCGGTAGTGGTGAACACCAGTGAGCAGCGTCTGCTGGTGCAAGCGTTAGAAGGCAGTGCATCGGTTGACAGCTTGGCTGCATTATCGGGTTCGCGCCCAGCGTTGGTGCTAACACGCCACCGACTTGAGGCGATGGGAATGGCATTAACAGCGGATGCCGCCTGTTTACCACTACCCAAGCACGTTAGTGAAGCTGATCTGCACCGGTTGGCGCTCTCTCAGGAGAGCACGCCGCTAACCCCTGCGCTGTTGAGTGGGCTGAAGCCTGCAGGCGTCGGTGAGCGTGGGGCGGTGGCGTTAATGCGCCGTGCGCTATTAGTCCCCGCGGCGCTGAGTGCCGAGGTAAGCGCGTCAGCGGCTGCGCGTATCGATCAACAGTTGGCCAACGGTGAGCTGTTGGAGGTTAACGCCCGGGACGCAGAGAAGTGCTTGGCGGGCGCCCCGGGTATGTTGAAGCGTGTTAGTGAGGCGCGCATCCCTTTGGAAGACGCGGCGGAAAGCCGCTTTGTGCTATTTCGGGAGCCTGACGGCCTGCGTGAGCATGTAGCGGTGGTGATTGGTCAGCCTGAACGCCTTTCAGGCGCGGTGCCGATGCGTATGCACTCTGCTTGTTTAACCGGTGATCTGTTTGGCAGTTTGCGCTGTGACTGCGGCGAGCAGCTGCGTAACGCCGTGGTTGATATTCAATCCATGGGCGGCGGTGTGCTGCTTTACTTAGCCCAAGAGGGGCGGGGCATTGGCCTGGCAAACAAGCTACGCGCTTATACGCTACAAGATGGCGGCCTGGACACAGTAGACGCTGACCAGGTTCTCGGCTTTGGTGATGACGAACGCCAATACGCGGTGGCGGTGGATATGCTTAACGCGCTGGACATCAACAAAGTGCAGCTATTAACTAACAACCCATTGAAAATGGCCGCCCTACGTGAAGGCGGCATTGAGGTGGTCTCTCGCCAAGCGCTTTATGGCAGCGTGACCGACCATAACCACCGCTATTTAAGCGCTAAAGCCAATCGTGCAGGACACTTTCTGGATGATGTGCTTGAGGGTCATGGTCGGTAACGGTGTTAACGTTGAGCAGTCAGTGGTGGCAAGTGGGCGGTTTCGGCCACCACTTGTGCCAGCTGTGCCGCGTAATGCTTGACCAGTCGCTCACCCAGCTCAGCATTGGCACCGGTGGCATCACCTGCAACGCCCTGGGCACTTAAATCTTTCGCAAGCCAGGCAAAAGCGGCGCTCCCTTCCGGGCTAACAAGGGCGCCGGACTCAGGCATGGCCGGTGGGGCTGGTTGATAGCCATCCAGCGTCACCAGTGATGGGGCCAAATAGTGCATCATCGCGGTTTCCAGCAGCCCACCATGCAGGCCATAGCGAAGCTCTTCTGGGTCAATGGCATCTTCTAGGGCGGGTAGTCGCGTATACGTGGCTTTTACCACCCGCATCGCAAACTGCTTTCTCAGTGTCAGTGCGGCAAGATCCATCACGGCTTTATTGCCCCCGTGGCTATTGATCAGCACCAGTTTTTGTATGCCCGCGCGGGCAATGCTTGCGCCATAAGCCTCTAGCGTGGCGATGGCGAGGGGAGCGGGAAGGCTGAGTGTTCCTGCAAAACCGGCGTGTTCATCACTAGCGCCTACGGCCATAGCCGGTAGGCAGAGCACATCGACCCTTGGGTCGATCATATCCAGCATGGCAGCCTGTAACCCTTCCCCAATGATCAGGTCGGTGCCTAACGGCAGGTGGGTCCCGTGCTGCTCAATGGCGCCGAGGGTCATGATCGCTACCGGGCTACCATTGGCGATAGCCGCCAGCCGTGGGGCGGTGAGGGTTTGCCAGTGATAAATCATTCGTGTTGTGACTCGTGATAGGAGAGGTTATTAGGTGCGTTCAGCAAAGGGTGGTCGCTCCGGCAGGCGTATAGGTCGCCAGAAGCCAGCCCGTCGGCGCCACTGTTTAGCCACTGGGTGATCGCTTCAGGCGACTGCCATGATTCCCAGCGGAACTTGCGCTGCTCACCGGCGATAGCATTGAAACGGTAATCGCCCAGGCGAGCAAGCTGTTCCATACAGGCATGGCTGACCTCTAATACACCGGCGACAAACTCCACCGACAGGGCGGCGACCGGGTGGGTAAGCCCCATGAGCACCTCAGCCTCAAAGCCTTCAACGTCAATCTTAATAAAGCTAGGTTCGCCATACGTCGCAATCAGTTGATCCAGCGTGGTGACCTCTACCCTGAGCTTCTCTTCCCACGCGATTTGACGAAAACCAGGGTTGCGCGTGCTTACCTGGCTGCGCCACTCGGTGGCAAGCGTCGATAGGGTAGGGTTGCCAACACTAATAGCGATATCTGCAAAGCCAGGCTGTGGGCCTGCGGCTAACGGCAGCAGCGTGATCCCTGGCTGGTTAACCAACCGCTTAAACCATTTGGCCAGTGCAGGCTGCGGCTCTAGCGCCACAACATGAGCTCCCAGTGCATGAAACGCTGCGCTGCGGTCGCCTAAATGGGCGCCAATATCAAACGCTACCGTTCCCGGCTGAATAAAAGGGCGGTAGAGGCGCTGTAAGCTGCGCTGCCTGCCTGGGCGCCAGTAGATAAAAAGCGAGCGCGCCACACCACTGGCACTGCGTAGCTGTTGAAAAAAAGCAGAGGGCATTAGTAACGCTCCTTAGCCGAGGGGGAGGCTGCTTTAGCGGGCTGGAGACGGTGCTGGTAAAACGATTGACATGGCATCTCGCCAGGTAACTCGCTAGGCGGTGGTTTCAATATGCCCGTGTGCACAGGGCGTTGACCAAGTGATTGATGGCTGAGGGCGGTGAGAGCTACAAAATCTGCTAAGAGCGGCGGCTTGATAACGGTACTGGGGGTGCGGAGTAAACCCTTATGGCTCACCGCACTGCCCCAGGTAGCGCTGCTGGTGTATTTGACGATGGGTACTGCCGCGATGAGCCCCAACCAAGCGGGCGTTAGCCAGCCAAACGCCGAAGGCGAAAAAAGCACCAGCATGCCTGCCCAAGCAGCGCCACCAAGCGTCATCCAACCTGCATGGTGCCAGCACTCTTTCCAGCTTAACGAACGCTCGCCCCGATGCTGGGTCTGCCAGTCAATGGCCCGTCCTATCAAGACATTCATAATAAACAGGCTATGCCACGCCATCATTAGCGGGGCGATTAAGGCCGCAAACAGAATCTCTAGCAAGGTGCTGGTAATAAGCCGCAGGCGCCCACCAAACCTGTGAGGACATTGCCAGCAGGTGAGTAAAAGGCCTAATAGCTTGGGGGCTACCAGCATGGCCAGCGTGACCGAGAGTAGTCCAAGGGAGAGTGCCTGAGGCAAAGGGTAGTGAGGCTGAGACTCCACGGCTTGATACCCTACCAGGATGCTGGTGCATACCAGAAGGCCAAGCCATATCAGCGAAGAGAGGTAGGCAAATGCGCCAAAAAAGAAGTGCAAACGGCTAATGAAATGAAAGCCTGCGCCGTTAAGGAGCCGCAAATGCTGTAGGTTGCCTTGCAGCCAGCGGCGGTCGCGTTTGGCAAAGTCGAGTAGATTGCTGGGCATAGCCTCAAAGCTATTATGCGAGGCGCTAACGGCAGGGTCATGGCGTGATACGGCGGTGGTGGCCATTGTATCCAGCAGCACTTGCCAGCCGCCGCGCTTAAGCAGCGCTGCTTCTACAAAATCATGGCTGAGCAGCTCACCACCCAAAGGCGGCTTACCTGAAAGGGGGGGTAGCCCTGCGTGGGCCATAAAAGCACGGGTACGAATAATCGCGTTGTGGCCCCAATAGTTAGCGGCATCGCCCTGCCAAAAGCTCTGCCCGGCCGCCAGCATGGGGCTATAAAGCGCCGATGCCAATTGGCTAAAGCGACCGAAGAGGGTGCGCTGCCCCACCGGTATCGGTACGGTTTGAATCAGGCCCACTTTGGGCTGGCGCTGCATGCGATCAATAAGATGTAAAAGCGTGGCGCCGCTCATCAGACTGTCGGCATCCAGCACTACTAGATAGTCGTAACGACGGCCCCAGCGGCGGCAAAATTCGGCAATATTGCCGGCTTTGCGACCAAGGTTATTAGGGCGGCGGCGATAGTGAACCTCTAGTTGTCCGTCAAGTCGCTGCTGTAGGGTCGCCACGTGGTCAGCCTCTTCTCGCGCTAGAGACTTATCCTGGGTATCACTCAGAATAAATACTTCAACGTGATCACCTATTACCGCTGCTGAGCCGAGGCTGTTCGCCTGATGCAGCAGCGAACGGCAGGTGGCCTCTAAACCAGCAATAGTGGGAATGGGGGGCTCTGCATAGATCGGCATGACCAGCGCTGTCCGGCCTGTCAGCTGTTTTGCATCCGAGGGCAAGAAAGGAACGCGGCGCAGGCTCAGCGGATCAAGGCGCAGCATGCAAAGCACAAAGCCACAGACGGCACCCCAGAAAGCAAGGGCAACCCAGCTAAAGGTCAACACAAATAACGTGAGCATCGCTATTTGCCAGCCCAGGGGCAGGTGAGTCACCACCTGCACCATGGCAGCGCTGCCTGCAATACTGGTAGCGACGACGATGATCGCAAAAAAAGCGCGACGGCATCTTAGCCAAGGGAGAGAGAGCATGGCCTCGCGGTTTTCAGGCATCGGGGTGCCATACGTAGTTCCAGGTTTCGCTGATTGGCGCGTCGTTCAGCAGTAGCCGAAGCCGGATATCATGAGGCGTGCTGTCAGCGGGAATCCTGAAACGGGCGCGCCAGCCACCTTCGGGTAGGGGGGTTACCTGGGGGAGCAGTATTTCTCCAGAAAGCGAGCTGATATCAAGCTCAACCGGCTGGTCAGGGCTGATCTCTTCAAGAACGCCGCCGTGGAAGTCGACAATAAACTGGCGCTGGTTGGCAGAGGGGGAGTCCTCTTGCCCCGGTACCGCGGCGTTGCCATGGCGGGTGCGCATGACCTGTCCTAGCGCGTGCTCATCTGGTTGAGTGTTTAGCGTATAGGTGCGGTAGTGCAGGCGGCGCGACTCACCGGCGTTTAACGCATCTTCAGCTACCCAGTAAGCGACAATGTTGTCGTGGGTTTCATCAGGGGTGGGTATTTCCACCAGTTCTACATGACCTGCACCCCAATTTTCCAGGGGTTCCACCCACTGGCTCGGGCGGCGGTGGTAGTGGGCTTCTAAATCTAGATAGCGGCTGAAATCTCTTTCCCGCTGCATTAAGCCAAACCCTGAGGGGGCGTTATCTAAAAAAGTAGAAACGCGCACGGCTGATGGGTTATCCAGCGGTCGCCAGATCCACTCATCGGCGCCGGTGTGAATCAGCAGCCCATCGGAGTCGTGAACCTGAGGGCGAAAATCATCTGGCGGTTCGGGGTTGATGTCTCCAAAGGCAAACATACTGGTTAAGGGCGCAACGCCAAGCTTTTCTACATCTTCCCGCGCGAACAGCGTGGCTTCTATCTCAGCCTGGGTGTTTTCACCGGGTTGGATAACAAACCGGTAAGCGCCACTGAGCGAAGGGCTATCCATTAGCGCGAGCAGCGTAAACGCACTGCTTTCTTCGTTGGGTTTATAAAGCCAGAACTCGCGGAACGCCGGAAACTCTTCACCCTTGCTGGATACGGTATCAATCGCCAGCCCCCGGGTAGATAGGCCGTATGCCTGGTCACGGCCAATCAAGCGAAAGTAGCTGGCACCCAGAAAAACGGCGAATTCGTCGGCATAGTCGTCGCTGTTAATCGGATAGTGCAAACGAAACCCTGCGTGGCCGCTGCCGGTTAGATCCTCTTCAAGCAGGTGGCTAGCTTGGTGGTCGTAGTTAAAATCATCCGTTGAAAAGGGCAGCGGAGACACATCGCCACTATCGACAATGTTAATGTTCACAGGGGTTTGAAATAAAAACCCGCTATGGAAAAGTTGAACTGAGAAAGGGCTTTCATCCCGCCAGTACGCCCGATCAGGGTTAAAGCGAATTTGCCGATAGTCGTCATAGCTCAACTCCTTAAGCGCGCTGGGCAGCGATTCTTCAGGTGCTTGATAGGGCGCATCGGCGAGTGCTTGGGCGCGCTCGATAACGTGATTGAACACCTCGTCATCATTGGCGGTGGCAGGAAGAGCAATCAAGCAGCTTAACGACAGTATGCACCTTGCTGTAAAACGGCCACCCATGAGCGAGATCCTTTCGGTTATGTAAAAAGAGAGCCAGCAAAATCAGTATATGAAATATTTGAACGAAAACTATACGATTAGATAAATGAGTATATGTATTTTGCGGTTTTCTAGCGCCACCTACCAGGGTGACAGTTAAAATTGTAATAAGCTGCGTAGCGGTATTAGCAACATTCAACGCTACATTAACTTCGATGCCACGCCATGATATGTCGGCGGGGAAATGATTATTCACAGGCGGCAGAGGTGCCAATGCTTCGTTTTTTATTCACGGCTCTTACGCTTAACTGCCTGTTGGTAGTACCACTATGGTGGCGTTTTGGTGACATCGGCTCGCCACTGATTGCTTGGGAAGCATGGGTAGTCGCGGCAGGCATACAGCTCGTTCCGCCAGGCCTTGTTCGTCGCTGGCTCGTGGTTGTGGTTGTCGCTTGGCTGGCGTTGGTCATCGCCGCTAACCTTGGCGATGCCGCCACTCACACCGCTTTTGGCCGCTCGTTGAACCTCTACTTAGATTTACCCCTGGTGCGCTCTGTTTATCACCTGCTTGTCGGTAATGTAGGCCAACTAATGGCGGTTTTCCTGATGCTACTGGGGGGTATGCTGGTGCTGGGCACCCTATGGGGTCTTGTCTGGTTACTGCTACCCAAGCGCTACTTAACGCTAAAGCAGCCGCAGGGTACGGTGGTGGCGCTGCTGATGGGAGCGGCGCTGTTCTTCGCTGTACTCGAAGCAAATGGCCACCGACTAGTGCCGAATTCCGCTCTACCCGCTGTTAATACCACGCGCTTTCAGTGGGAGCAGGTCGTCGCCACCCACCAGGCACGGCAGGCATTTAACGAGCAGCTAGAGAGTTCACCCATTGAGGCTCAGCCGTTACCCGGTCTTGAGGGGCGAAATGTCCTTTTAACATTCATCGAGTCTTACGGTGTTTCGGCGATTGATAATCCCCGCTACAGCGAACAGATTTTGCAGACGCTCGCGGAGATGGAGGAGCGGCTGGCAGACCAAAACCTTCATGTTGTTTCAGGGCTGCTAGATGCGCCTATCCGTGGAGGGCAGTCGTGGCTCGCTCACGCCACTACGCTCAGCGGCCGCTGGATTGATAACCAGCTATGGTATCGGTTGATGCTAGAGAGCGGCCACTCAACGTTGGTTGATGATTTTCGTGCGACCGGGCAGCGCACGCTAACCGTGATGCCCGCCATTACGCTGGCATGGCCTGAAGGGGTGGCCTACGGTTTTGACGAGATTGCTGCGGCAAAGGATATTCCCTATGCGGGGCCTCCGCTGCATTGGGTGACCATGCCGGACCAATTTGTTCTGGACTACACCCAGCGCCATTTATTGGGCGATAGCCCGGTGTTTGCCCAGATAGCGCTGATCTCAAGCCATGCACCCTGGACGCCTATTCTTCCGGTGTTAGAAAACTGGTCGATGATAGGGGATGGGCAGATTTTTGCCCCCTGGGAGCATGCAGGTGATCCGCCCGACGTGATTTGGCGGGACATAGAGCGCATTCGTGACCATTATGCATGGTCGGTAGACTACTCTGTAAAAGTGACTGGGCGCTGGGCCGAGCGGGTGGTGGATGAAAATACGCTGCTGATAGCTCTGGGCGACCACCAAGCTGCACCGTTGATTACGGGAGACAATGCCAGTGCTGCGGTACCGGTGCATATTATTAGCGGCGACCCGGCGCTGTTAGCGCCGTTTCGTGAGCGAGGCTTTATTGAAGGCACCCTTCCAGCACTTGATAACAGTGAGCGCGTGGCCAAAATGAGCGACTTGCGCCACTGGTTGCAGGAAGACTTTGGCCCCTCGGCCTCGCAGACAAGGATGACACCATGATCCAGCCGGTAATTCTCAGCGGTGGAAGCGGTACGCGGCTGTGGCCGCTCTCACGGGAGCAGATGCCTAAACAGTTCCTGCGCTTAACTTCCTCGCAGAGCTTACTGCAACAAACGTTGGCGCGTTTAGAGGGCTTGGTAACGGCACCGCCTATTTTAATGGGCCACCATGCCCACCGATTTTTAATGGCCGAGCAACTTCGGGAAAGCGGCTATGCTGGCTCGCTGGTGCTAGAGCCTGAAGGGCGCAATACCGCGCCTGCTATTGCGTGTGCTGCGCTAATCGCCCGCCAAGGGGGAAGCGACTCATTACTGTTGGTGCTCCCTGCTGACCATGTCATCGGTGATCTGACAGCCTTTCATTCCAGCGTTAACGCCGCAGTGCCGCTTGCCGAGGCGGGGCATCTAGTAACGTTTGGCGTTGTGCCTACTTACCCGGAAACGGGCTATGGCTATATTGCTTGCGGCAGCCCGTTAGGCGGGGGACACCGGGTAGCGTCGTTTATTGAAAAGCCCAGTGCCGAGCGCGCGAAGGCGCTTTTAGCCCAAGGCAACACCTTATGGAATAGCGGCATGTTCTTATTGCGAGCGGGAAGCTACCTTGCCGAGCTAAAAGTCTTCCAGCCCGACATGTTAAGCTCCTGTGAGGCGGCGGTTTCTGAGTCTCATCGGGATCTGGATTTTTTACGTTTGGGAGAAGAGGCTTTTCGCCGCTGCCCGGCGGATTCGATTGACTACGCGGTCATGGAGCAGAGCCAACAGGCGGCAGTGGTGTCACTGGAGGCGAAGTGGAGTGACATTGGTAGCTTTGATGCGCTGTGGGCGGCTCAGCCTTCCGACGAGGCGGGCAACGTTGTGCAGGGCGACTGTGTGCTGCGCGATACCCATCGCTCACTGGTGATTGCCGAACACCGTTTAGTGGCAACCCTAGGCGTAGAAGATTTAGTGGTGGTTGAAACCCCAGACAGTGTGCTGGTTGCGCATCGTGAGTATGCCCAACAGGTGAAGCACTTGGTGGCAACGCTCACCGAGGCTGGGCGCAGTGAAGTGCATACAGCGGCACAGGTGCATCGCCCGTGGGGAAGCTTTCAAGCGATGGATAGCGGTGAGCGTTATCAGGTAAAGCATATAACGGTAAAGCCTGGTGGGCGGTTGTCGTTACAGCGTCATCATCACCGAGCCGAGCATTGGGTCGTAGTCAGTGGCACTGCGCAAGTCACTGTTAATGAACGAACCTTCTTAGTCAGTGAGAACCAGTCCACGTACATTCCTATTGGTGTGCCGCATCGATTGGAAAACCTGGGCAAGATCCCCTTAGAGCTTATCGAAGTGCAGTCGGGCAGCTACTTAGGCGAAGATGACATCGAGCGTTTGGACGACGTGTATGCCCGGCACAGCGATGAATAGAGTGACCTAACGTGTGGCGCTTTCTCTCTCACGTATTACCAGAGCCAGCTGCCAGGGCGTGCGGGTGGCTCGCCCTTGCGCACGCTCAGCCAGCCAAGCACGCAGCGAACGCCCAGCCAAATCACCAGTAACGGCCACAGCAAGGCGCCCACTACGGTCAGGCTCAAGGTGAACGTGACAATAAAGTAGAGGCTGCCGATCCAGAAGGTGCGAATAAGGTAGCGGTAGTGGGGCTGAAGCCATAGGGGGGCTTCTCGGCGGTATACATAGGCGATAATCACGCCAATCAGCAGCGTGATATTGGCGGTTACCAAACCCGCTAAATAGAGCGCATAAATAATTTGCGGTGGCCGCGTATCCTCTGTAGAGATATCACGCTGGGTCATAGCTTACCTCGTTCAATAGAGCCGGTAGTCGTTCGCGTTGGGGAGCCCTTGTTGCTCTTCGACCACCTTGCGGTAGCGCTTGTATTCCCACTGGTACTGGGCCGGCTCCAGGGCAATCGATGCTTCTACACTGGCGTTGACGCCGGTGGCAGAGGCGATGTCGTCGTCGCTATACACACGTTCATCGGCATCCAGAAAGTGTATTTCAAACCCCTTCCCCGGTATCCGTAACGCTACCCCAGTCACTACGCGAGCCTGGGTGCGGGCCACTAGTTTGGGTAGCAGGGTAGCGGTGTAGGCCTTGCGTCCAAAAAAAGGCGCAAAAACACCGCTGCCCCAGGCAGGCTCTTGGTCGGGAAGAATGCCAATGGCTTCGCTGCGTTTAAGTGCTTTGAGAAGCGCAGCGACTCCCCGGGGATTAGTAGGTACTAAGCTTGCGCCCATGCGTTCACGGCCATGGCGGGTAATGGACTCTAAATCAGCAATTTTGGGCGGTTCGTACATGGCGGTGAAGGGGAAGTGATTGGATAGCCAGAAGTTCAGCACTTCCCAGTTGCCAAAATGGGGGGCTAACACAATGACACCACGCCCTTCCGCCCGGGCACTGTCCAGTTTTTCACGGCCATGCACTGCGAGAATGCTCGCTTCTACCTTTTCCGGCGCTGCCATCCAGGCATGGCCTAGTTCCAGCATGGTGGCGGCAGAGTGTTTTAAACTCTGTTTGGCGAGTGCTTTGCGCTCGCTTGACGTGATGTCTGGGTAGACCACTTCCAGATTAATATCGGTTACCCGCCGCTCTCGCTTACTGAAGCGGTATACCTGAGGGCCGAGCAGAGCGGCGAAGCGCCATAGCTTCGCCAGCGACCAGTGAGAGAGTGATTTCCACAACCAAGCAATAGCGCTTGCCTGGGAGAAGCGCTTGCGTGTGGTGGGGGCTTTTTGGGTCATACCTTAAAGCAGCCAGCTGTCCACGTTAGACGGCGCGCGTTTTTCCTGAAGGCCCTTAAAGCCTTTTACACAGCGCACAATAAACCACACCGCCAGCGCTAGCAGCAGCGGGAAGCCCACCAGTACAAGGGTCAGGAGGGTGGCCACGCTGGCGTACAGTAGGCCGATCCAGAAAGTACGCACCTGATAGCGGTAGTGTTCATCCAGCCATGCTGGACCTTTGCCCCGATACACATAGGCAATGATCACACCGATAATCGAGGTGAACCCCACCACAAAGCTGGCTAAATAGAGGGCGTAGATCACCATAGCCATGGTGGTATCGGGCGGCGATGACGACTCTTTTTCTGGCTGCTCTGAGTGTGTTTCGTTACTAATTACTTCGCCCTCAATTGGCGCATCATTGGCGTTATCGCGCATGACCGATCCTTATCTACTATTCAATATAATCTGCTATGAACAAGCGTTCTAGAGCAACGTTTAAGCGCGCTATGATAGCGTGGTACGTAGAGCATCGCATTAATAGGCGCTAGTCTGCTGTTCGCGAGATGAAGGGCGACAAATTTCCAGCAAGTTGCCATCCGGGTCGCGCAGATAGATGGACTCAATAGGGCCGTTGGCGCCCTGTCGTGACACTGGGCCTAGCTCCACATCGATCGCTAACACATCCAGGTGATGTTTAAACTCATCCAGCGGCAGCTGGCAGCGTAAGCATAAATCGAGGCTGCCAGGTGTCGGTGTTGCTGACACAGGAGCAATATCTGTGTCCGTTTGGTGAAGCCGCAGGGCAGTATCACCGAGCATTAAATCTACCCGCTGGGCATCCCGGTAACGGACATCAAGGCCCAGTACGCGTGAGTAAAAATCGACTGCGCGACCCATATCGGTCACTGTCACCACAAGATGATCTAAACCTGTGAGCATGCCACCTTCCTTAATACAAACGTAAGACAAGAGAATACGATGATGCGACGTTGCCCGCTATGCAATGCGTCTGAACCCGCGCTTTATCACCAAGACCGCCGACGTGAATACTACCAGTGTGCCACGT
The DNA here is from genome assembly GCF_000236625.2 of Halomonas sp. GFAJ-1. NCBI lineage: Bacteria > Pseudomonadati > Pseudomonadota > Gammaproteobacteria > Oceanospirillales > Halomonadaceae > Halomonas > Halomonas sp. GFAJ-1. Next base: position 43,905 of record NZ_AHBC01000051.1, on the reverse strand, counting down.
GTGCGCTGGTGTTTGTCCCTCAAGAGCAGCATTTAACCGCAGCGGAAGAAAAAGCCGAGTATGACCAGCATCAGAATTCGCCGCATGATACGGGATATCGGCGCTTCTTAGGGCGTTTATTTGATCCAATGCTTGGCAAGCTTACCGACGGTGCGTCGGGACTGGATTTTGGCTCAGGCCCTGGCCCGACACTTTCAGTGATGTTTGAAGAGGCTGGGCATACCATGGCGGTTTACGATATTTACTACGCCCCTAATCAGGACGTGCTAAATCGCAGCTATGACTTTATTACCGCCACTGAAGTCGTCGAACATCTCGCGGCGCCCGGCGAGGTGCTTTCTCAGCTAGTCGCAAACCTTACGCCGGGCGGCTACCTTGGGCTGATGACCAAGCGTGTGACTAGCCAGGAAGCGTTTAGCCGCTGGCACTATATTAATGACCCTACCCACGTGAGCTTTTTTAGCGAAGTGACCTTTCGCTGGTGGGCCAACAAGCAGGGGTTGGCAGTGGAATTTCCTGGCAAAGACACCGCAATATTTACAAAACACTGATTTACATGACTGGGGTATGAAAAAGCGTTGACTTTGGTGCAACGAAAGCAATAATTGCGCGCCCGTTTTCTTGCCTGCCAGATGTGATAGGCGTGTAAACGGCTACACATTAACCATCTGGCAAGGTGAGGTACTCATGTCGCGGCAACTGCTGGCCATGGCGCTAGCGCCCTTATTAGGGCTGTTTATTCTTGGGATTGGTAACGGTTTTCTTGCCACCTTAATTACCGTGCGATTGGATGCTGCGGGTGAATCTGCCACGGTCATTGGGGTTGTCTCCTCGGCCTATTTCATCGGCCTCGCCCTGGGTGCGATGTTTAATGACCGCCTCCTGCTTCGCATTGGTCATATCCGCGCTTATGGCAGCTTTGCCTCTCTTGTGGCGGTTACCGTACTGCTACAAGGGCTGTTTTTTGATCCCTGGGCCTGGTTCGTGCTGCGCTTGATAGGCGGGTGGGCCACGGTGGGCGTGTACTTAGTGATTGAAAGCTGGTTGCTTACCTCGGGCGAGCAAAAAGTGCGTGGCCGCCTGCTGGCGCTGTATATGATTTCGCTCTACGCCGCGGGTGTGCTGGGCCAGCTGTTGCTGGGGGTGACGAGCGCTATGGGTGACACAGCGCCGTTTATGGTGATTGGCCTATTGGCTTCTTTATCGGTACTGCCCATGGCGATGATACCGCGCGTATCGCCGATTATAGAGCACGCAGAGCCGTTACCACCGCTCCGGCTGATTACGATGACACCCACCGGCGTGATGGGGAGCTTAGGCTCGGGGATGGTTGTCGCAGCGGCCTATACGCTGCTGCCGCTTTACCTACAGCGCAATGGCATGAGCCTTAACCAGGTAGGCCAAATGATGGCTGTGGTGATTTTAGGTGCCATGCTGTTGCAGTACCCGATTGGCCGCTGGTCGGACCGCCACGACCGCCAAATGGTGCTGATGGCTATCAGCGCTTTTTGCGTAGTGATTTCAGCGGCCATGCTGTGGCTACCACTTTCGACCCCACTGTTGGCGGTACTGCTGTTTTTGCTGGGCGGTGGTGTGTTTGCGCTTTACCCGGTGGCGGTTAGCCACGCGGCTGACCGTGCACCGGCGGGTGCGTTGGTGCGTATGAGCCAGGGCCTTTTGTTAATCAACTCCATTGGCGCGACGATCAGTCCGCTGATGATTTCTCCTGTAATGACCGCCATGGGCGATGCCGGGCTGTTTTGGGCGTTTGGCTCGCTTAGCTTGTTTTTCCTACTGTTTTTCAGTTGGCGGCGCAGTGTTCGCCCCGCGCCAGTGCCCGTGGCGCCTTTTACCGCCACGACGCCTATGTCCAATGCGGGGGCTGAGCTGGTGGTGACTGAGGAGTTAATGCTGGGTGCGCTTGAGCACGAGCATTTAGAAGACCTTTCTGACGTGGTGCCTGAAATCAATGTTGCGGAGCCGGTGGTGGGGCCACCCGCTGAGGATGAGTCCCATATTACTTACTACGATGACGTTGAGCAGGCAGGGGGCGTAAATAAATAGCGGATATTATTTGCCAAGGTGAGACCTTGGGCTAATGGCGTGATAAAAGTAGTGAAACTACTATCTCGTGTAGTGTTTTTGCTAATAGCTGATTATCACCGTCTTTGCCTGAGGTTTTGCCATGAATTATTATGCCGCGCCGGTACGCGATCTACGCTTTGTACTTGAAGAGATGCTCACGCACCGTTCGCTTGCGCTGCCGGGCTTTGAAGAAGCTTCCCCCGATCTTGTGGAAGCAGTGCTGGAAGAGGCGGCAAAACTGGCAGGTGACGTATGGGGGCCGCTCAATAGCATTGGCGACCAGCAGGGTGCTAAACGTCACGTAGATGGCACTGTTTCTACGCCAGAAGGCTTCGCTTCGGCCTATCAAGCCTATGTTGAGGGCGGTTGGAACGGTATTGGCGTTTCTGAAGCGTTAGGCGGCCAAAACCTGCCTGAAGTGGTGGCAAGCGCCGTCCAAGAAATGCTTCACGGGGCCAACATGGCGCTGGGCCTTTGCCCGATGCTTACGGCGGGCGCAATCGAAGCGTTAGCCCATCATGGCAGCGAAGCGCTAAAAACGACCTACCTTCCCAAGTTAGTAGAAGGTACCTGGACGGGTACCATGAACTTGACCGAGTCCCAGGCGGGGTCGGATCTCTCTAAAGTCCGCACTAAAGCCGTTCCAGAAGGCGACCACTACCGTATCAGCGGCCAAAAAATTTATATCACCTGGGGTGAGCACGACGCCGCTGAAAATATTATCCACCTAGTACTCGCGCGTAAGCCTGATGCACCGGAGGGTAATAAAGGCATCTCGCTCTTTTTGGTGCCTAAATTCCTAGTGAATGACGATGGCTCTCTGGGTGAGCAAAACGACGTTACCTGCGCGTCTATCGAGCACAAGCTGGGTATTCACGGCTCGCCTACCTGCACCCTCAGTTTCGGCGAAAAGGGCGGTGCTATCGGCTATTTGGTGGGCGAAGAGGGACGCGGGCTCAATCACATGTTCACCATGATGAACGAAGCGCGTCACAAAGTAGGTATTCAAGGTATTGGCGTGGCGGAGCGTGCTTGCCAGCACGCCTTCGCCTATGCCCAGGAGCGTACTCAAGGCCGCTCGCCCAAGTCTCGCGGCGGCAATGAGTGTGCAATTAGCGACCACTTAGATGTGCGTCGTATGCTGCTCTCTATGCGCGCTCGCACCGATGCCCTGCGTGCGTTGGCGCTTTACTGTGCCGGTCAGCTTGACCTTGCCCGTCATAGCGAAAGCGAAGCCGAGCGCCAATCCGCTCAGGCGTGTGCCGACGTACTAATCCCTATCGTAAAAAGTTTCTCGACCGACCAAGCTGTTGATATCGCCTCGATGGGTGTACAGGTGCATGGCGGCATGGGCTATGTGGAAGAAACCGGCGCTGCTCAGCTTCTGCGCGATGCGCGAATTGCGCCTATTTACGAAGGCACTAACGGTATTCAGGCGCTGGATTTAGCCGGACGTAAGCTGCAACGCGACAGCGGTGCCGCTCTTTCAGCGCTGATCAACGAAGTAAATCAAACCGCTGAAGCACTGCGTGGTGATCCTTCACTTGCGGCGCTGGGTAACGCGCTTGCTAGCGGTGCTGATGACCTGCATGCCGCTATGGTGAGCGTGCTTGAACAGGGTAGCGACCCAGAGAATGGCCCTGATGCCGTACAAGCCTATGCTACTCCCTTCCTGAACCTTGCTGGCCACGTGCTGTGTGCTTGGCAAATGGGCCAAGCAGCGCTGACAGCGACAAAAGCGATTGGCGATGGCAGTGACGAGCCGTTCTACACCGCCAAGCTGTGTAGCGCACACTTCGCCATTACCCAGTGGCTGCCGGTAGGCCTCGCCCAGCGCGCGATCATCGAGTCTGGCATGCAGTGCCTGAGCGACTTCGACCCAGCCGTATAGCGTTACTGGGCAGTCGCTGCTCCCACCATCTTAACCGCCGACCCTAACAGGTCGGCGGCTTACGTTAGCCAACAATAAAACGGCCGTTTAAAAGCGCGCCGGTGGGATGGTCGTGCCAATCGGGCGGCCGTTCAGTGGGAAAAACAAGTCAATAATGCTTAAAACCCCAAGGAGTATGTTATGCAGTTAAAGCACCGCCAGCACGGCGAAGAGCAGCCCTACTGGCCTGCAGGGCCCTTTAAAGTGCGCCTTCCGTTTATTCATTACCGCTGGGAAATGGCGGAGATGATTCAAGGGCTGATTATGTTCGTAGTCAGCCTGGCCATGATTCCGCTGTTGGAGCAGTACCTGGGTTTACCCTACGACGTTGCGTTAGCTTTTGTGGTGGTCTGTGGCGTTGGCTTTATGCTGCCAGCCCTGCTGGGTGTGCCTATGGTGCCTGGGTGGATTACCCCGGCGGTGCCGGTAGTGCTGGTCTATTTGGGGGATTTTGAACCTGGTCCCGAGGCGATCCAGGCGCTATTCGCACTGCAATTTCTCGTCTTCTTGATCTTCTTCATCCTAGGGGTAACCGGGTTAGGGCGTAAGCTGGTGCACTTGGTGCCTAACTCCCTTCAAGCCGGGATTATTATTGGTGCTGGTATTGCTGCCATTACTGGAGAAATACAGCAGGGCGGACGTTTGGCTGAAACCCCTGTTTCGCTCATTGCCGGTATGTTAATCGCGATCTTTATGCTGTTTTCTGTGGCCTTTAAGCGCTGGGTTGAAGATCACGCGATCATGCGGAAAATCGCTAACTACGGCATGGTGCCCGGGATGATCGCCGCTATCTTAATTGCCTGGGCGATTGGTGAGTATCCGCGCCCGACGATCGAATGGGGAATTACCCAGCCGAACTTCACCGAAATGTGGGGCTATCTGCCTTTTGTCGTGGGCTTCCCCAGCATTGATGTGTTTATGTTAGCCGTACCTACTGCGGTCATCGCTTACGTCATCGCGTTTGGTGACATTGTGGTGGGGCGCACGCTGATGTCCCGCGTCGACCATATACGCAGCGATGAAAAAATCGATTACAGCACCGACCGTATTCACCATGTCACGGCCATTCGTAATGGCATGCACGCCTTCTTCGCGCCTTACCCTGGGTTAGCGGGCCCTATCTGGACCGCAGTAACCGCTACCATGGCCGAGCGTTATAAAAATGGTCGCAATGCCATGGAGTCTATTTATAGCGGCGGTGGCACCTTCTGGATTACGGGCTTTATTGCGCTCTTTACGCTGCCGCTGGTCAGTATGTTTCAGCCGGTACTGCCTATCGCCCTTTCGCTGACCCTGCTGCTCACAGGCTATATTTGCTTGATGGTGGGAATTGAACAGACCAAAACTACCGCAGAGCGCGGCGTAGCGGGCACCATGGCGGTTGTGCTGGCGGTTTACGGTGCAGGCTGGGGGTTAGCCGCAGGCGTAGTGCTATACATGCTCGTGCAAAAGAAAAACCTGTTTGGGCGTGAGCCTGGGCCTGATAAAGAAACGGACGAGCAAGATCAACGCTAAATTATAAAAAACGTAGTACGTATTTAACTATTCATACAGAAGGTGATTTATGAACGTTTCCATTTTCGAGCAAGGCTTATCACCCACGGCTGCCAACCATGTGGCACTTTCCCCGCTGACGTTTATTGAGCGTTCAGCCTCTGTTTATCCCGATTTTCCGGCGGTGGTTCACGGTAGCACCCGCCGTACCTGGTCAGAAACCTGGACCCGCTGCCGCCAGCTGGCTTCCGCCCTTGAAAAGCGTGGTATTCAGCCCGGCCAAACGGTCGCGGCCATGCTGCCCAATATTCCGGCGATGTTTGAAGCACACTTCGGCGTGCCGCTTGCGGGCTGCGTGCTGAATACCCTGAATATTCGTCTCGATGCTGAAGCCATCAGCTACATGCTGAGCCACGGCGAAGCAAAAGCCATTCTGGTTGACCCTGAGTTTGCAGGCGTTATCAACGATGCCGTCGCCCTGCTAGATGAAAAACCGCTAATTATCGATGTGGCGGATGTGGAGTTTCTAGGCGAAACCCAAGGCATCGGCGAGATAGAGTATGAAGCGCTGCTTGCTGAAGGCGACCCTGAGTATGCCTACCAACTGCCTAGCGACGAGTGGCAGGCGATTTCGCTTAACTACACCTCCGGCACTACTGGTAAGCCAAAAGGGGTGGTGTATCACCACCGTGGCGCCTACTTAAATGCGGTCAGCAATATTTTAGAGTGGGCCATGCCTCACCATCCGGTCTACCTCTGGACACTGCCGATGTTCCACTGCAACGGCTGGTGTTTTCCTTGGACGATTGCTGCTAATGCCGGGGTTAGCGTGTGCCTGCGCAAAGTCGATCCAAAGCGCATCAACGACCTTATTGTGGATGAGAAGGTGACCCACTTTAGCGGCGCCCCGATTATCCTCAATGGTTTAGTGAACCTCGCCGCTGACCAGAAGCGCGAATTTGATCACCCTGTTAAGGTCACGACTGCGGGCGCTGCGCCGCCAGCCTCTGTGATTGCGGGGGTTGAGAAGCTTGGTATTGAAGTAACTCACGTTTATGGCCTGACCGAAGTGTACGGTCCGGTGACGGTATGTGCATGGCGTGAGGAGTGGAATGAACTCCCGCTGGAAGAGCGCGCTAAAATTAAGGCCCGCCAAGGCGTGCGTTACCACATGCTGGAAGCGCTCTGTGTGGCCGACCCTGTATCCATGGAGCCAGTCGCCAAAGATGGCCAGACTATCGGCGAAATTTTAATGCGCGGCAATAACGTCATGAAGGGCTATCTGAAAAACCCGGACGCCACCGCCAATGCGTTGGAAGGAGGCTGGTACCACACGGGGGATCTAGCGGTTTGGCATGCCGACGGTTACATCGAGATCAAGGACCGCTCTAAAGACATCATTATCTCCGGCGGTGAAAATATCTCTACCATCGAAGTGGAGGATGCCATCTACAGCCATCCCGCTGTGGAAGAAGCCGCTGTGGTCGCCAAGCCCGACGAAAAATGGGGCGAGACGCCCTGCGCCTTCGTCAAACTGAAAATCGGTTACGGAGAAGTGACCGAGGCCGATATCATCGCCCACTGCCGTGAGCATCTGGCGGGCTACAAAGTGCCGAAGACCGTCATCTTCAGCGAGCTGCCCAAGACTTCTACCGGCAAGATTCAGAAATTTGTCCTGCGTGAAGAAGCCAAGCAGCATTAATTAAAGGAACACAACCATGAACGAACAACACATTGGCGTAGTAGGCGCCGGTACCATGGGGCAAGGGATTGCCCAGGTAGTGGTGGCCAGTGGATTTACGGTGCGCCTTTACGATGTGGCCGACGAGCAGCTAACCCGTGCTCAAGCCGCCATCGATAAAGGGCTTGGTAAGCTGGTCGCTAAAGAAAAAATCAGTGAAGCCGACAAGCGTGATGCGCTGGCCAGGCTTTCCACCACCACGGCGCTTGAAGCACTGAGCGACTGCAGCATTATTATTGAAGCCGCGCCAGAACAGCCAGCGCTTAAGGAAAAGCTGTTTCGTGATCTTAGCCACTTAAGCCACGATGCCATCTTAGCTTCCAACACGTCGTCGCTTTCGCTGACCCGCTTGGCCGCGGTTTGCGAGCGCCCGGAGCGGGTGGTGGGCATGCACTTTTTTAACCCGGTGCCGGTGCTCAAGCTGGTGGAAGTGATTCGTGCCGAGCAGACCTCTGATGCCACCGTGGCGCGCATTGAGGCGCTCACCAAAGCGTTGGGTAAAACCGCCGTGCCGATTGGCGATGCGCCGGGCTTTGCGGTTAACCGCTTGCTGGTGCCGATGATTAACGAAGCTGCGTTTATCGTGCAAGAAGGGACTGCCACCCCTGAGGCCATTGATGAAGCGATGAAGCTAGGCGCCGCCCATCCCATGGGGCCACTGGCGTTAGCAGATCTGATTGGCTTGGATGTGTGCTTGGCGATTATGGAAGTTCTCCAAGAAGGCTTTGGCGACCCCAAATATCGCCCATGCCCACTGTTAAAGCGCATGGTCGATGCGGGCTATCTTGGCCGTAAAAGTGGCCGAGGCTTCCATATATACGAATAACATCGTCAACACCGCTAGGCTCGACAAAAGAAGTGATTGCCTACCAACCAAGCGTTCGCTAGGGTTGTTGGGTATTCACTTTCATGCGTAATAACAATTAAGGAGCCAGTATGAGCGACGCAGTCATTGAGAAAATTGATAACGACGGTGTGGTGCGCCTGACGATTAACCGTCCTAAGGCACTTAACGCGCTGAATAGCGAGGTGCTAAGCGCGTTGGAGTCACACCTTGTCGAGCTAGAGGCGCATCCTCATTTGCGCGCGGTGCTAATTACCGGCGCCGGTGAAAAGTCGTTTGTTGCTGGGGCGGATATCACCGAAATGCGCGATAAAACGCCCGAGGAAGCCCGCGCTTTCGCAAGCCAGGCGCTACGTACTATTAAGCGTTTAGAAACGTTGCCCGTGCCGGTGGTCGCGCTCGTAAATGGGTTTTGTCTTGGCGGCGGCTGCGAACTGGCATTGGCCTGCGACTGGGCAGTCGCCAGCGACAACGCCGTTTTCGGACAGCCAGAAGTATTGTTAGGCGTCATCCCCGGTTTCGGTGGTACCCAGCGCTTACCACGGCGTGTTGGACCTGCCATGGCCATTGACTTAGTAACCACGGGGCGCAAAATCGATGCTCAGGAAGCGCTGCGCATTGGATTAGTTAATCGGGTTCTGCCCCAGGCCGAGCTTGAGAGCTATGTGGAAGAGCTTACCAAACAGCTTAAAGGCAACGGCCCGCTGTCGGTGCGTGGCGCCAAGCAAGCCGTTCATGACGGGTTGGATCAGGATCTCGGTAGTGCGTTGGCGTTGGAAACCAGCTTATTCGCGCTCTGCTTTGCAGGCGAGGAGCAAAAAGAGGGCATGAGCGCATTTGTTGAGAAGCGCAAACCCAACTTTTAATCCTTAGTTTGTCAGGTTTGCTTAACGAAGGGGTGGCGGCAACGTCACCCCTTCTTTTATGTTCCCCGAGAAAATGCTTGAACGGCACCGCGGTGTTACTAAATCCTTCCTCATTAGCGGATTACCGAGCGGTGTAGCGCTCTGCCACCCTATGTTTCGATAAATCGTTTCGATAAATCCGCTACACTGGCGCAAATTTTAGATGGATATCCCCAATGGCGTTGAGTGCTACCCCCTATAAAGTTGATATCAACCTTACCGACCTTGACCGCAATGTGTATGAAACGCTGCGGTTTACCGTCGCCCGCCATCCGTCTGAAACTGAAGACCGGATGTGCGCGCGTCTGATTGCTTACATACTCTGGTACAGCGAGGCATTAGCCTTTGGGCGTGGGCTTTCCGATGTAGACGAGCCTGCCTTGTGGGAAAAGAGCCTAGATGGCCGAGTACTGCACTGGGTAGAAGTAGGGCTGCCGGATGCGGAGCGTCTTACCTGGTGTTCGCGCCGTGCTGAGCGGGTCTCACTCCTGGCGTACGGGCGGGTCGATATTTGGGAAAGCAAAGTATTACCTGCCGTGGCGGCACTGAAAAATGTCCATGTGGCCGGGCTGCCCCAAGAAGCCTTGTCCACCGTTGCAGCAGCTCTTCCCCGTGCTATTAACTGGGCCGTCATGATTAGTGACGGTTCGCTGTTTATTACTGATGAGAATGGCCAGCATGAGATTACCCCTCAATGGCTACTGCGCGACCGCTAGGTGTTTCGTTAGCGTGTAAGCAACTTTCTTCCCACGGGCAAAGCGCTGGCGCAGCACTGGGTAATCTATACGCCTACGCAGCTGGCGATATCGCTGGGGAGATGATGCCCAGGACATGCCTACACTGGCGCCTAACTTAAACGAGAGAGGGCGGTATGGCTAATAAATACCCACATACGCCGGATGGCCGCTATTTTGTAGCTAAAAATCGGTTATGGCGCTGTACCGACCCTCGCCTTAGCGAAGATGAAAAACGCACCCATATCAAGTCGCTAATGAAAGCCAGGCGAGCGGTGCGTAGTGCTCGACAGCAAAACGATGACACTACACTGCGCCAAGCCCGTGAGGGCGTGCAGGCGGCCAAAGAGGCACTTGGCGAGCTGGTGGCTAGATGGTGCACCTGATGAGGGCGGTTTTGCGCCGCATAACAGTTCCTACGCGGACTGGTGGGAAGAGCACGCCAGCGATTGAAACGCCTACTCTATGACCGGTGGCCTATCCTCACTACACTCAGTGAGTAAGGTTTATTCACCGAGTAGCACCGGAGTAGGAGTAGGCTCATATGGAAATGGTTTTTTTTAGCAGTTGGGAAAGTTTACTGCGGACGTTAATAGTGGGTGTGCTGGCTTACGCTGTGCTTGTGGCTTTTCTGCGTATCTCGGGAAACCGAACGCTGTCTAAAATGAATGCTTTCGACCTGATTGTGACCGTGGCGCTGGGTTCAACGTTAGCGACCGTGCTGCTGTCAAAAGACATTGCCTTAGCAGAAGGCGCACTAGCGCTTGCGTTACTTATTTCACTTCAGTTTGTCATTACATGGTTAAGCGTGCGATTTAGCTGGGTGAAACGGATGATAACAGGAGAGCCGTTAATGCTGCTGTACCGTGGAGAGTACTTAACGGCGGCTTTGCGTCAAGCACGGGTTACCAAAGAGGAAGTGCGCTCAGCGGTGCGAAGCAGTGGCGTTGGGCAACTTAGCGCCGTGGAAGCTGTGGTGTTGGAAACCGATGGCTCGCTAAGTGTGGTTAAGCGTGGTGAAGAGGGAGACGGCTCAAGCTTATCGGGCGTACGCGGGCCTCATTAGCCGAAGAATTGGGCTTGCCAGTTACCTCATTTACTTCCCGTGTGTGGTTAATCACAGCCAAGCACTGCCCTCCTTGGCAATGCTTTTTCTCCTATGTTTAGTCGTTGGCCTGGGGTTGGTTAAAATCGCTGGCATCGTGACGCTCAGGGAGCTGCTCGCCTGGCTCGCCCCAGGTACGGTTGACCATGCGGCCTCGTTGAACGGCAGGGCGCGCGTCAATTTCTTCAGTCCAGCGTATAACATGCTGATAAGTATGGGCCTCAAGAAACTCAGCGGCTTCGTAAACGCGGTTTTTCACCAGCGCCCCGTACCATGGGTAGATCGCCATGTCGGCAATCGTATACTCATCACCCGCCATAAAGCGGTTTTCCGCTAAATGCCGATCCAGTACGTCCAACTGACGCTTCACCTCCATGGTGTAGCGGTCAATGGGGTACTGGTACTTTTCCGGTGCGTAGGCATAAAAGTGACCAAAGCCGCCGCCTAACATCGGTGCACTGCCCATCTGCCAAAATAGCCACGAAAGGCACTCGGTGCGCTTGGCTGGGTCAGTGGGTAAGAAAGCATTAAATTTTTCCGCTAGGTAAAGCAGAATTGCCCCTGACTCAAATACCCGCTGAGGCGGGGTAACGCTGTGATCCATCAGCGCCGGAATTTTGGAGTTGGGGTTTACCTCGACAAAGCCGCTGCCAAACTGGTCGCCTTCACCAATTTGTATCAGGTACGCATCATACTCAGCCGCTGAAAAACCTTTTTCTAGCAGCTCTTCTAGCATCACCGTAACTTTTACGCCGTTTGGGGTCGCCAGCGAGTAGAGCTGCAGAGGGTGCTTGCCGACCGGCAACGGCTTATCGTGGGTGGCACCCGCTACAGGACGATTGATGTTGGCAAACTTACCACCGTTCCCAGGTTCCCACTTCCATACCCGGGGTGGTGTATAGGTCGTGTTATCGCTCATATTTTCCTCGCTCTTTACCAGGTGAATAAAAGGGCGGTACAGCAACTCATCCGAAGAAGTTGGGTCGTTCAGTCTTCATGGGGCCGTATAGCGCTGGTACAAGGTCTATATTTTTTAGCATGTTAACGAGTGGTTAGCTATCAAGGAGAAACACGATGCGTGTTATCGGCGTGCTGGGCGGTATGAGCTGGGAGTCAACGCAGAGTTATTACAAAGCAATCAATGAAGGCGTGAATCACGCGTTAGGCGGCTTTCACTCTGCTCCTATGGTGTTAGTGAGCGTGGACTTCGCTGAAATAGCAGCGTTACAGCGACAGGGCAATTGGCAGGCGGCAGGAGCGCTACTTACCCAGGCGGCAAAACGGATTGAGCTTGCCGGGGCCGAGGGCCTATTACTGGCAACCAACACTATGCATAAAGTCGCCCCTGAGATTGAAGCCGCTATTCATATCCCGTTGCTACATATTGCCGATGCGACTGGGGAAAAGTGTCAGCAAGATGGTGTCACGCGGGTCGGCTTGTTAGGGACTCGATTTACCATGGAACAAGAATTCTACAAGGCGCGCTTGAAAGGGCGCTTTGCCATTGATGTGCTCACACCCAAGGATGACGATCGCCAGGCTGTGCATGACATTATTTTCAAAGAGCTATGTCATGGCCAGTTTAATGAGTCATCTCGGCAGCGCTATTTGGATATTATTGCCTCATTACACCGGCAGGGAGCTCAAGCCGTTATTCTCGGCTGTACAGAAATAGCACTGCTTGTTGATCAGCGCCATACATCGGTGCCGCTTTACGATACTACCGCTTTGCATGCCAGCAAAGCGGTAGCCTGGGCGCTGGGTAATTAAATCAGGGTCAGCGTGACATCAATATTGCCGCGCGTGGCGTTAGAGTAAGGGCAGACGATGTGTGCCTTATCGACCAATGTTTGAGCTACGTCCTTCTCTAAACCAGGCAGGCTGATTTTAAGCTCGACTTCGATACCGAAACCCGTCGGAATGGCGCCAATGCCCACGCTGCCGTCGATCTGGGTATCTTCAGGGAGCTTAACTTTTTCCTGACCTGCCACGTGCTTGAGAGCGCCTAAAAAGCAAGCAGAGTAGCCTGCCGCAAACAGCTGCTCAGGATTGGTGCCTTGACCGCCAGCGCCACCCAGCTCTTTAGGCGTGCTGAGCTGAACGTCCAGCGCGCCATCAGAAGATTTAGCATGGCCTTCGCGGCCGCCAGTAGCATTCGCATGGGCGCGGTAAGCAATTGTTTCGATAGACATAGCGTATTTCCTATAGGTGATTGTTGTAAGTGGGTGGTATAGGTAGCCGCTTTAATTTAGTGCAGCTTTATTTTGCGCGCAAGCAAATTGGCCAAAAAGTAGGCACCTCAATACGGTGTCTAGTGGCTCATTGAAGCTTTTGTAGGCTTTCCCGCAGTTGGGCTAAATCCTCTTGAAGCTGGGTTAATGTGTCCACAGACTTTTCGCTAGCGTTGACGATACAGCTAGGAATATGGCGCGCCTGCTCACGTAGTGAACGGCCGTTTTGTGTCAAGAAAAGCTCAACAACTCGCTCATCTTGCTGGCTACGCTGACGAATAAGTAGCTGTTCGCTTTCAAGCCGTTTTAGCAGGGGCGTTAATGAGCCTGGGTCGGTTAGTAAACGCTTGCTTAGTGTCCCAACAGTAATGCCATCCTCTTGCCAGAGGACCAGCATGGCAAGGTATTGAGGGTAAGTAAGCCCTAACTCTTTGAGTAGGGGCTTATAAACTTTGGTCATCATCAGCGATGTTGAATAGAGTGCAAAGCAGAGCTGGTGGTCTAGCTCTAGTTCAGTACAAGGATCTGGCGCTGGCATGTCGACTCCGGGACAGAATGCATAACGCGTAATGTAGCGCGGGGGGCAGCGAGTAGCTATCCCTAGACGTTGGTCGTAAGTTGGCAGTTTTATTTTGACACCCACGGAGTAGCTAGCTAGCCTCTTAATGCCTTAAGAGTTACCGGTAACATTGGCGATCAAAATGGTAACCCCCTGAACTACTAACGCGTGTGCTCAAATGCTTTCAAACCTAATTCTCGGCGTTGTGATTTTTCTTAGCTCAATCTTCTTTTATCTGCAGATGACCGATTTGCCGGAGCGATCAGCGCTGTTCCCTCAATATGTTTTATGGGGAATGACTATTGTCGGTGGGTTGCTGGTTGTCCAGGCACTGCTAGAAGGGCGCAAGAAGGTGGCAGCAGAGGAGCTAAAGGCGCGCTGTGAAATGCGTGCTCAATTTAACGATACTTTGATTTTTCAAGTGGCGGTGCCTGGCACATTGCTGCTGATGGCCTACGGACTGTTGCTATCCGTAGGGTTTTATCCTGCGTCAGCTTTTTTGGTCTTCACCATTTATAGCTACCACGCCTATCGCATAGACGCCGCGAACCTTGATCGATCTTTGTGGATTCGAGCCATTGGTTTTGCGGCTGCGATCACCCTGTTTATGTATCTCATTTTTACACTGTTGCTGGGTCTCCCAGCACCCTCAGGCGCAATCTTTTAATCAACTATTGCGAACAAACCAATAAAAGAGTCATACCAACTCATCAACGCACGCCAAATAATCAAGGTGATGACAATGAAAACGAAACTAGCTTTGTTACTTAGTGCGCCGTTCTTGCTGGCAGCAACAAGTGCTGTCCAGGCACAGGACTATCCCACTAAAAACATCCAAATTATTGTTCCCTACAGCGCTGGCGGCGGCGGTGATACGGTGGCACGTATCGTCGCAGACCGTTTGGGTGAAGAACTCGGGCAGCAAATTAACGTTGTTAACCGTGAAGGTGCCGGTGGTGAGATCGGCATCGACGAGATTGCCCGTAGTGATGCCGACGGCTATACCCTAGGCGTATTCGGCTACCCGGATAACTTCGTCTTGGAACATACCCGAGATACCAGCTTTACGTTTGAAAGCTTTGATTACCTAGCGGCTTTTGATGATATGCCAATGGGGGTTTTTGCCTCGCCTAATAGCCAGTACAGTACGCTGGAAGCGTTAGTTAGCTATGGTCAGGAGCGTCCCGGCGAACTGATTATTGGTGAATCTGGCGCCCTTGGTTTGCTTCACGCGCTAGCCTTTGCTGAGCGTTCAGAGATGCAAATTACCCCTATCCGCTATTCCGGCGGCGGTGAGTTGATGAATGCGTTGCTAGGCAACCACATTGATTTGGCGTCGACGTCATCCATGAGCCACGACCCGATTGTAGGTTCAAACGGCAAGCCGATTGGTTTTGCAGCGGAAGAGCGTATGGAAATGTTTCCAGACGTACCGACATTCAAAGAGCAGGGGCTTGACTTGGTAATGGGCGTATCACGGGTATTAGTTGCGCCCACGGGGTTGCCTGACGATATTCGTGAGGCGCTTATCACGGCGTTGGATGCTATCAGTACCAACGAAGCAATGATGGCTAACTTCGAAAACGCTGCGATCCCTTACCGCTATTTAGACGACAGCGCGGTCAACGAAATGCTAGAGCAATCTAATAACGTGTTGATGCCGGTTATCGAAAATAACTTAGATCAAATTAACGGTAACTGATGCCGTCCCATGACCGGGGTTAAAAACCCCGGTTTCATTTCGCAAGGGTTTGTACGAAAAGTTGTCGAGTGTAGGCAGTTTTCGTACAAACCCTACCAATACCTGAGTAGCACCCATGGATATCGTATCAATCCTGCTCAATTTATTTACCCCTAGCGTTTTTTTGGTGGTGTTTGCTGGTGTGCTAGTCGGCATTGTTGTCGGCGCCATTCCAGGATTAAACGGTGCCATTGGCATTTCGTTGTTGTTACCGCTGACCTTTACGATGGAGCCACAAACCGGCTTGCTGCTGCTTGGTGGCATCTATATGGGTGGTATGTATGGCGGTTCAATTACCGCCATTTTGATTAACGTGCCAGGCGATGTTGTTGCCGCGCCCGTAGCGATGGAGGGGTATCCATTAACGCAGCAGGGGCGTGCCAAAGAGGCTCTTTATTACTCTATTTTTTCCAGCATGTTCGGTGGCTTTATCGGCGTGTTGGTGCTTATTTTATTTACGCCGCCGCTGGCCCGGTTTGCACTGCAATTTGGCCCCGCGGAAATGTTTTTTGTGTCGTTAAGTGGCCTGATTATTGTCGGCGCGCTGAGTGGTAGCGTGTTAAAGGCGGCCTTCGCTGTGCTGTTAGGATTATTCATAAGCACGGTGGGGGTGGATTTGATCACAGGGTCTGAGCGTTTCACCTTTGATAACATAGATTTGCGTTCAGGTATCTCTGTGGTGCCTGTCGTGCTGGGACTTTTTTGCTTTGCTGAGATGTTTTTGAATATTGGTAAAAAGCCCGGTGAGCAAGTCCAGTACCGCGATCAGACAATTTCACGAATGACAGTTGTTAAAGATATTTTGAAGCAACGGTTCCTGGTCTGGAAGTCTGGCTTGATCGGTACGGTAGTGGGGTTGCTGCCTGGTGTTGGCACAACGTTAGCGGTATTTATGTCTTACGGCGATGCCAAGCGGGTTTCACGGCGCAACATACCCTTTGAGCAAGGTAACCCTGATGGCATTATTGCCGCCGAAAGTGCCAATAATGCGACGGTTGGTAGTTCAATGGTTCCACTTCTAGCACTGGGTGTTCCAGGGAGCCCTACCAGCGCGATTATTGCCGGTGCCCTGGTTATTCACGGCATTGTGCTTGGTCCTAGCCTATTCGTTAGCCGCCCCGATATAGCATTCACATTTTTATATGGAATGCTGCTAACCGTGGTGGCAATGACGATCATTGGCGCAGTAGGGATTAAGTACTTTTCTTATATTTTAAAAATTAAAATGGAATACATCGTACCAACGGTGCTGGTATTTGCCTTGTTCGGGGCTTATAGCCTTCGAAACAGCTTGTTCGATGTGTTTATCGCCATTTTATTGGGTATCGTTGGCGCCATTTTCAAAAAGATTCATGTGCCCTTGGCACCGATTATCATCGGGGTGGTATTAGGTCCGTTGATTGAGACTAACTTGGCAAGAGCAATGCGTATTGCCAGCGCCCGCAATATGCCGCTATGGGAATATTTGATGGCGACGCCATTGTCCAAGGGCTTAGTCGCGCTGGTGGTTATTATGCTGATCGTTGTGATTCGCATGCGGCATAAAGAAAAAGTGGCGGCTAAAGGGGTCAAAAATGCATAACGCGGCCAAGCAGTGCAAAATTGTCGTTATGGGTGTGTCAGGTTGCGGTAAGAGCTTAATTGGTGCCCAGTTGGCAAGCGCTTTAGGCATTACTTTCTACGATGCCGATGATTTTCACAGTCAAAATAACGTTCAGAAAATGGCCCAGGGCATCCCTCTTAACGATGAAGATCGTGCTGGTTGGTTATCTGACTTGGCGCAGCTATTGTCAAGAGAAGCCGCGATGGTGCTCGCCTGCTCGGCCCTTAAACGCCGCTACCGTGAACTCTTGCGTCGTGACGAGCCAAACGTCGTGTTTATCTATCTTGAGGGTGACTTTGCGACCATTCGCAATCGTCTTGCAGGAAGGGAAGGTCACTACTTTAAGGGAGATGATATGCTCCGCTCGCAGTTTGCTCAGCTAGAACCGCCGAGGGAGGACGACGCTATTGCTGTCTCGATTGCCCAACCGCCAGAAACCGTGTTGGCGCAGTGTATCGCTGCGCTTAAAGTGTCTGACACGCACATGAGCTTTTAACATTGGTGTCATTTGAAGAAAAAACGCCCGACATTACAAGATATTGCTGATCGCGTTGACGCGACAAAAATGACCGTCAGTCGCTGCTTGCGGGACCCTGATACGGTATCAGAAGGGCTTCGCGAACGTATTTTTAGCGTTGCTGAACAGATTGGCTATATTCCCAATCGGGCACCAGACCTGCTTTCTCGGGCTACCAGCCACTCTATCGGCGTGTTGGTACCATCGCTTACCAACCAGGTATTTGCTGATGTCATTGTCGGTATCGAAGCGTACACCGAGCCTGCTGGTTATCACTTGATGCTCTCTCACTACGGTTACAGCCCTGAGCTTGAAGAGCGCAGTTTGGCCTCGCTGCTCTCTTATAATGTGGATGGCGTCATCTTGTCTGACCGCGATCACACGCCGCGTAGCCTGCGGATGTTGGAGACAGCCGGTATTCCTATTGTGGAAATTATGGATACCCGTCGCCCGCCACTGCATCAGGCGGTGGGCTACGATAACGTGCAGGCCGCTTACGATATGGTCAGTGAGATGATTCACCGTGGCAGGCGTCAGGTGATTTATCTGGCTGTGCGTCTGGATGAGCGGACACGCCAGCGCGAGCAAGGCTATCGCCAAGCTATGGAAGAGCAGGGGTTAACACCGGTAACGCTGCAAAGCAGCCAACGCTCTTCCTATAGTGTAGGGGCAGCATTGATGCAGGAAATTCAACGCAATTACCCCAATACCGATGGTGTTTTCTGCACAAACGACGACGTGGCGGTGGGGGCTTACTTCGAATGTTTACGCCATGGCGTCAAGGTGCCTCAACAGATGGCGATTGCTGGGTTTCATGGTCACGATGTTGGCCAAGCGATGACGCCGCGCCTTGCCAGCGTCATTACGCCTCGGCAAGCCATTGGTGAAGCCGCCGCGAAAACGCTGTTGTCGCGCATTCGCGGCGAATCACTTGAGCACCACGTGATGGATTTGGGGTATCGGATTGAAGTGGGTAACACGCTTTAGTCTCAGGGTCGCTAGCGGCGAGCTGGCAACCTCGATAGGCTCTTAATTAAAGAGCTGCCATATCGAGTGCGAGATTGTCATGAAAATTACCCAACTCAGCGTCTATCCGGTTAAATCGCTTAAGGGGATCGACGTTACTCAAAGTGATATTTATGCCCATGGCTTGGCTTGGGATCGGCGTTGGATGCTAGTGGATGCCCAGCAGCGTTTTGTTACCCAGCGCCAGTTACCTGCGCTTGCCACCATTTCGGTCGCGCTCACGTCTGAAGCGCTGGTGCTCTCCCATCCCAGTGTGGACCCAATTGCCATTTCCCTATCAGACCCAAAGGGTAATCTTCGATTAGTTAAGGTATGGGAAGATCACTGTAAAGCGCTGCCTGAAGGTGACGAGGTGTCCTGTTGGCTTGAGTCAGCTTTGGGCGAGCAGGCACGAGGAATCAGTATGGTGCGATTTGCAGCTGAGTTTACGCGTGCGGTTGAGGCGGATTTTTTAGCAGGCGGAGAAGCCCACACCTATTTTGCTGATGGTTACCCCTTTCTTATAACCACTACCGCTTCTTTAGACGCGCTAAATCAAGCGCTCATTGCCGGGGGGCAGGCCCCCATACCGATGAACCGCTTTCGTCCCAATATCGTTATTGAGTGTGCAGATGCTTGGGCTGAAGACCAGTGGGCAACGCTGTCTGCAGAGCAGGGCGGTTATGAGCTGACGTTACGCAAACCTTGCCAACGCTGTAAAATCACCACCGTTGACCAGCAAACGGCGGCGATACCTGAACCGGGCGAACCATTAAGAACCTTGCTTGCGTTAAACACGCAGCCTCACCTTAAGGGCGCATATTTTGGCCAGAATGCTACCTTAACCGCTGGACAAGGTAGCGTCATTTGTGTCGGGGATGAGGTGGTGCCAACGCACCGCGATGCTTAAACCGTAATAACCGGGTGGCAATCGCTGTGCCCAGTAAGGTAATTACCATACCCACCACTACCTGAAGGCTTAGCGTTTCATCCAATAGTAAATAGCCCCACATTAGCGCGCTGACCGGTACTAAAAAAGTGACGGTTGATGTGGCCGTAGCGCCTGCGCTGGCGAGTAAACCAAAATACAGTAGGAATGCCAGCGTAGTACTGAGGGCCGCTAACGCCAGCGCATTGCCCCACGCAAGGGGGCTCACTGGCTCGCTTGGCCATAGCAGCAGGCCGGGTATTAGCAGAACTAAGGCAGACATCGCACTGCTGCCCGCTGCAAGTACGCGACTGGGCAGATGCCCCAGGCGGGTCTTTGAATAGTTACTGGCAATGCCGTAACAAAAAGTCGCCCCTAACACCGCGACAATAAACCAGCCATCGCCACCCAGTGCAAAATCTAGTCGGTTAGCGGAAAGTACATACACCCCCAGCAGGGCCAGGGCTAACCCAACGTATTGCTGGCGCTGCACGGGGGTTGCAAAAAAAGCGGCACCTAACAGCGCGGTAAAAATCGGAGTCGTGGCGTTAAGAAGAGAGGTGAAGCCTGCTTCAAGGCGTGTGGTCGCTAGGGCCAGCAGTGAAAAAGGCAGCACATGGTTGATAATACCCAGCAGCAGTAGCGGTCCCTTATGCTGCCAAATCAGCCGCAGGTACTTCAGGCTCATTAGCAGCGGCACTAGCAACAGCGCCCCAACCCCCATACGCAGCAACACAAGCGGCACTGGCCCAAATTCTGGCACTGCTACCCGCATAAAAATAAACGAAAGCCCCCACAAAGAAGAGAGCAGCAGCAGGCGCATCGCATCAGCCGTTGACATGGCGTGTCCTTACGTCGATGACATTATTTATAGTGATTGTTATGGTACTCAAAAGTGTAGAGACAAAGTATCTGAAAGCGAACAGATCGCGCGTCTTATCAACAGTTTTCTTAGATTGACATCGTGTAATAATGTCAACCTGTGTATCGTTACTGTTTTAGCGTTGACCGTCATGTAACTAGTCTCTACTGTCTCGTTAAACAGTGCTTACGCATTTTTTACAATTTTGAGGAAAGGCCGTGGATCTCGCAACGCTGATTGGTTTGGTGGGGGCAGCTGTTCTGGTGGGTGCCGCTGTAATACTAGGCACGTCACCCGAAGTGTTTATGAACCCGACCGGGCTGCTGCTAGTTGTCGGAGGAAGCTTATTTGTCGTACTGGCAAAATTTAGTATCACGCAATTTAAATTTGCATTTAAAGCGGCGGCGAGGGCTTTTAAATTCCAGTTGCCTAATGTTCAGGAGAGCATTGAAGAGCTAGTAGAGTTGTCTAAGGTTGCTCGCCGAGAAGGCATGATTGCCCTAGAAAACAAAGAAGTAAATTCACCCTTTCTTGCAAAGGGTTTGCAAATGCTGGCGGATGGTTATAGCGCTGAGCTGATTAAAGAGATGATGGAAAAAGAGCGCCTATTGAGCCTGGAGCGTAACGAGGCAGGCGGACGCGTTTTTTCTGCGTTAGGCGAAGTATCGCCAGCGATGGGGATGATTGGCACGTTAGTCGGGCTAGTACAGATGTTGGCAAATATGGGAGACCCCTCCCTGATTGGCCCTGCAATGGCGGTTGCCCTACTGACCACGCTCTATGGGGCGATGATTGGCACCATGATTGCTAACCCTATTGCTGATAAGCTGTGGGTGAGAATGCAGCAAGAAGCTAAGATGCAGCAACTATGGATTGATGCGCTGCTGGCAATCAAAAGTGACAAAAACCCGCGCGTATTAGAGCAAATGTTAACAATTTACGTACCCCCTGAGCGCCGTGGTGCATCAAATGATGACGAAAAAAGCCCTGTAGGCGAGCGGACGTAAGCGATGGCTAAGAAGACTAACATACCAGCATGGATGGTGACCTATGCGGACTTAATGACACTGCTGCTGTGCTTTTTTGTACTTTTATTGTCGTTTGCAGAGATTGACGCTGAAAAATTTCGCCGAGTGGCAGATGAGCTGTCAAAAGCGTTTGGCGTACAGCGTGATGTAGAAGCCATGCAAATACCCATGGGAACCAGTGCGGTATTACAAAATTTCTCCCCCGCTACGCCAGACCGCACCTTTGTTGACGAGGTTCGTCAACGCACAACGCTTCAGCAGCCTCAACTAGAAACGATGCGTAGCCTTTTGGAGTCACAGAGACAGCAGCGCACCTTGCAAGTAGCAAGCGCACTTGAGGAGCTATTAAAAAAGTCGTCGCTAGAAGGCGTGACAGAAATTGAGGTTGATCAGTTCCGTGTGGTGATACGAGTGGCGGAGCAGGGCACGTTTGGTTCAGGTAATGCTGATGTAACGCCTGATTTTGTTAATTTACTTGTTGAATTAGCGTCTGTGCTAGCTACCGTAGACGGCACGGTGTCTGTTCACGGCCATACGGATAACGTGCCCATCCGCACCTCCCGTTTCCGCAGCAATTGGGATCTTTCCGCTATGCGTGCCGCGTCGGTGGCCAATGTTCTTGTTGCCACAGAAGAATTATTGCCTGAGCAACTGGTGATTCAAGGCTTTGCGGATACGAGACCGTTAGCTTCCAACTTAACCCCTGAAGGGCGAGGGGTAAATCGCCGTGTAGAAATGGTAATAGACCTTAGTGATCCTTTTGAAGAGCGGGGAGAGCGCTCTGTACGTGCATTGCAAAGCAGTATCGAAGAGACGACCGGCAGTTAGTGGGTGAATTCGGCATAGTTGATAGAATCGGCTACGCTGAAGGAGCTAGTGGGCGCAGTGTGTGCCTACTCATGCAATTAGCGAAACACCACAGGAAAGGAGAACAGGATGGATCGTAAAGCTAGTGCACATTGGGAAGGTGGCTTGAAGGATGGTCAAGGCACCGTATCCACCGAAAGTGGCGTTTTGGAAGCCACTAACTACTCTTTTAAAAAGCGCTTTGAAGACGAGCCAGGCACCAATCCAGAAGAGCTGATTGGCGCGGCCCATGCCAGTTGTTTTTCAATGGCGCTTTCTATGATTTTGGGTGAAAAAGGCTACACTGCAGAAGCAATTGATACCAATGCTAGGGTGACGCTTTCTCAAAGCACAGATGGCTTTGATATCTCTAAGATTCACTTGGAGGTAGAAGCTTCCGTTAGTGGTGCTGATGAAGCTGCATTTAAAGAAGCGGCAGAAATGGCTAAAGACAATTGCCCCGTTTCTAAAGTTCTAAATGCAGAAATCACAATGGAAGCCAAGCTTAAAAATTAATTTTCCGTTTTTATAACTTAAGTTATGGCGCCATATTAATTATGTGGCGCCATTTTTATTTTTTTTATCTAATAGAAGTTAATAATAACCATAAAAAAGGCCTTGGCAATTGCCAAGGCCTTTTAGAGGCTAACTAGGTGTTAGTCGTTATCGCGCTCATACTCTTCAGCTTCTTCAAGAGCATCTTGTGAAGCATTTACACGGATGACATATTCTTCATCATCATGATCTTTAGTAAGTTCAAGCGAATCCCAATCGATGGCGATGTCTTTTTCGCCCATACCGAGGAAGCCGCCAACACCCACTACGACTGCTTGAATTTGCCCATCTTCATTAATAATCAGGTCAGAGATGGTGCCGATATCATTGTCATCTTCCACAGTGCTTTTAACATCATTTCCGATTAATGAATCAGCGTGGAAGGTGCCTTCAGGTTGGCTGGTAAGATAGGTGGCTTCCATTGTTGTGGTTGCCATCTCTGTGTGCTCGTTGGCATTTACAGCTGTTGCTGCAAACATAAACGCCGGTACCATCAGAGTGCCTAGAAAAGCGGGTTTGATCATTTTCATTGCTCTTGCTCCTTGCGCTTGCGATAAGACATAACGAGAAGACGTCAATGTCTAAACAAATTAATAACGGTGCTAGTGAGTAGGTATTAGTGTTTCTCCTAAAATACCCATTGCGCAGTCTCTACTGACGCAGACTAGATCGCTATTACTCCTAATAGCCAAGTAGGCTAGTTCGTTAAATCAACGGGTGCAAACTACGGGGGGTAGCGTACCCTGCTCAGCGCTTCACTGCGCTGAGACACTTATTAAGGTAGACGCTGTGCTCACTTTTGCAAAGATAAAATTAATATTTTTTATTATTGCTAACAAGCCCGAATGATTTATAAGCATTTTTGAATGCCCACTGTTAGTAATACTCACGTTAACAAGGAGGAGAGAAACAGAAGAATGAATATAGAAGTGGCGCAGGGCTTAGGTGCGTGGCTCACGAGTGCATGAGCTGATGGATCGCGGTGATAGACAGTAGTGATAGGGCAGTAGTGATAGATAGGAGTGATGAATAGCCGTGATGAGTCGCCATGGGGCATGGCTGCGACAGTGTGCCGAATTGACCTAGCTCAAGCCAATGGGCATATTCATAGCCAAATGGCCCAGTTGGCAATGCCCAGGGCCTATAAAAAAGGAGAATCCATGACGACGATGGCGCGCTATCAGCCCTTGCATTGCATTAAGCAGTTAACGATTACTAGCCTTGCGCTGGGGGCATGGCTGTTAGCAAGCACCGCTGGTGCTAATGAGAAGGAGTCACCGAAGGGCCATTTTGCTTTGCCTGAAGAGGGCAATATGGTCGGAGAGGTGTACACGGTGACGGCTGGTAGTGAGGATACCCTGCTGGATATTGCCCGGTTGCATAATGTGGGCTACGAAGAAATTCGCATGGCCAATCCGGATGTAAGCATCTGGGTGCCCGGTGAAGGTACTGAAGTCACGATACCTGGCCAGTTTATTCTGCCGGATGAGCCGCGTACCGGTATTGTGATTAACGTAGCCGAGTTGCGGCTGTACTATTACCCAGAGGTAAGTAATGGCGAGACATCGCGGGTGGAGACCTATCCTATTGGGATCGGTCGCGATGCATACAATACGCCGTTAGGAATCACTAAAACCACCATGCGCCTTGAGAACCCGGCCTGGTATCCACCGGCCTCAATTCGACGTGAGGCCGCCGAGCGGGGCGATCCGCCGCCAGCGGTTGTGCCGCCAGGCCCAGATAACCCACTTGGCCAATACGCCATTTTGTTAGATATCCCTGGTTACCTCATCCATGGCACTAACCAGCCTGATGGTATTGGCATGCGTGCCAGCCGTGGCTGTATCCGTATGCACTCAGAAGACATTGAGTCGGTGTTCTGGCGTGTGCCCGTGGGCACACAGGTTAATATCATCGATGCACCCGTTAAGGTGGGCTGGGGCGCTGCTGGGGAAGCTTACGTGCAGGCGTTTACCGCCACCGATGAGCAAGCGTTTGGTATGGAAACGTTGCTCAACGTTGTCAGCTTAATTGAAGAGCATAATGGTGATGGTGCGCACGTTATCAACTACGAACAGGTGCGAGAGATATTAGAAAATGCCAATGGCCAGATCGTACCGCTAAGTTAAGTTATTCGTCAGCTGTGAGTGCTGGAACGAGTTCCAGCGCCACCGCCTGACGCACTAATTCTGCCAAGTTAGCGGCACCCATTGCTTTCATGGCGCGAAGCCGATACACCTCAACGGTTTTGCCGCTAATCTGCATGTGTTCAGCAATTTCTTTGCTGGTCATTCCTTCTGCTACATGGGCCACGATACGCTGCTCTTTGGGGCGCAGTGACTGATAGCGTGCCTGTAGTAAACGCTGCTGCTGAAAAACACGACGCTGCGCATAAGCGCTGCCAAGAGCCTGCTGCACAACATCAATCAGCTGCTGATGGTTAAAGGGCTTTTCGATAAAGTCAAAAGCACCATTTTTCAGTGCAGCGACTGCCATGGGTACATCGCCGTGCCCTGTCATCATAATCACCGGCAGGGCGGCGTGATGGTCTACCAGTTGCTGCTGAACCTGAAGACCGCTCATTCCTGGCATCCGTACATCCAGCAGCACAGCGCCGAATTCGCTGTACTCAGCGGCTAAAAACGCCTCGCCGTCGGCAAAGGCATACGTCGCTAACCCCACGGATTCTAATAGCCATACCAGGGAGTCCCGCAGTGCTTGGTCATCATCAACCACGGCGATAACCGTAGAGGGTGAGGTAAGCGGTGGGGGGGGGGATGTGGCCGATCTAGTATCGTGGCGGTGCATGGTTGTTTCCTTAAGCAAACGTAAGTTAAGGTGCAGCTAACGCCTAGCGTTCATTATGAGCTGGGGTTTCGGCGCGTAAGGTAACATCAAAGCATGCGCCGCCAAGCGGTTCTGCCGAACGCAAGGCAAGTGCGCCTCCCATACTCTCCATTAATGATCGGCTAATGGCCAACCCCATTCCTAGCCCCTCATCGCGAGTGGTGAAAAAAGCATCGAAGATCGCGTGGCGATGTTCAGGTGCGATGCCTGACCCTTGATCTTCCACGCTAAGCGTAACCTGACGACTGCCGCTCATATAAGCACGAATAACCACGTGCTCAGCACTATGCTGTTCGCGGCTAGCCGTCAGCGCATTGAGTAGTAAGTTAACAATGACTTGCTCCAGGGCAATGGGGTCAGCGTAAATGCGCGGCAGCTCAGGGGGGAGGCATGGGGACAGCTTTATCGCCCCCTGCTGGTATTGCCAATCACATAGCTGGCAGGCGGCTATTACCACATCCTCGAGGACGATAGGGCGAACGCGATGGCTGCGCTTACGCACAAAACTGCGCATGTGACGAAGCCGCTGTGCGAGACGCTGCACCTGCTCATCAATACGCGACAACGGGAGCAGTAATTCTTTAGCAGGCAGTTCAGGGGTTTGCTGGGACTTAAAAAGCGCTCCGCTAGTGTAATTAGCAATGGCGCCAAGGGGCTGGTTTATTTCGTGGGCAATGTTGGAGGCCAGCTCTCCAGCCGCTGCTAAACGGTTAGCGTGAGCAATTTGCTCCTGATGGCGCCGGGCTTGGGCTTCGGCGGCCTTGCGAACGCTAATGTCGCGGTTGATAAGCGCAAAGTGCCCGGGTTCTGCTCCTCGGCTACGGTGGGCAAGCACCACGCTTAATACGGGAACAGAGTTGCTTGCACCCCGCATTTCCAGTTCGCCGCTCCAAGAGCCGTAGCGTTCCACTGCGGGGAAAACGACCTCTTTAAGTAACGCAAGAGAGTCCGCCTGATAAAGCTGCTGGAGTGCGACCTGCATAGCGTCTTTAGGTAGCCTAAAACAGCGGCGGGCGGCTTCATTGGCACCAAAGATGTGCTGATTGGGGCCTAAAAACAGCACGTAGTCGGTGGTGGATTCTACCACCTGGGCTAAGCGTTCCCGCGTGGCCTCAGCATGAATTCGTCGTCCAACATCCCGTGATACACATAAAATATCGATCAATTCACCCGTAACGCTATCGCGGCGGGTGCGGCTGGTGGTTTCAAACCAGACGTAGTGGCCCGCCTTGGCGCGAAACCGGTACGTCTGCTGATAAAAACCGTCGTGGTAGTACACCTGGGGAGATTTGCTAAGCAGGTCGTCTAAATCGGCAGGGTGGAAAAGTTGGTATGCAGAAACGCCGATAAGCTCGTCGGGCTCATAACCTAATAAATCCCGCGCCGCTTGGGAAGCGTATAGGAACGTGCCATCACGGGCATGGCGAGAGATCAGATCGGTGGTGCTCTCTGCTAGCCACTGGTAGTGGCACTTCTCCTCTTCCAACGCCGCATTGCGTGCTTCTAGTGCTGCAATTTTACTGTGCAGCGCGGCCTCGTCTTTATTAGTCTGGTGCATTATTTAATGTGCCGGGTCAAGCACGCCACCCAGCGAGGCGTTACGCCTGAACCAGCCCGCGATGCTGGCACGGGGTTGCTGGGTGGGCAGCACTTCATGGGGTATAGATTCGGATAAAAAGCAGGCGAAGGTACCCGCCTCAGGTACCACGCGCGCCACCTCTTGAGTGGGATCGTCAGGGTGATAAATGACCATTTCACCGCCGCCATCGCTGGGCCAGTCAGGGTTTAAGTAGCCGACGGTAGAAATGATACGGTTAGCGCGTCCCTTAAAACTATCCAAATGGCGCTGATAAAATGCGCCAGGCGGATAGTGGGCAAAGTGCGCTTCATACTCAAATAAGCCGAGAAACAGCGCCTGATTGAGCGACTGCTGCAGCTCTCCCATGGCGTTAAGGTAGAGGCGCTGAGCTTCACTTTCACGATCCAGCCAATGAATGGCATCGCCCCGGACATCTTTACGAAGGTGGTGGTGCTGGCCACGACCAATGCCTGCTTCATTAAGCGCATCGTGCTCGGCCATGTGCAGCAGCTCGCGATACAAGGCTTGGCAAAGCGCTGAGTCAATGACCTTAGTACCGACGTACCAGCCTTGTTCGACCAGTGCTTCGACTAAGGCATTGTGTGCCGCAGGTGCAAAAACGGGCGGGGTTTGCAGGTCAGATGCGATCATTTTGGGTTTCTCATGCCAGGGTGGCGGGCTGACGTGTGCGGGCGGCTTCTTCTTTCAGGAAAGTGTCGTAACGCGCCGACGGGGCGCTGGTGGAGGTTAATGGGCATACCAAACCCCTCGGCCAATAGCTCCACCAGCATCATCGCTGAAAGCCCCCAAATCACATGACCATCAACATGGTAGCTGGGCACATAGTGGGTAATGCCATCTACCGTAATGACGTCGGTATGGGTACGCTTATCATCTAGAAAGTGGCTTAGCGGTACTTCAAAAATAGCGTCTAGCTCGGACGGGTCAGCCACCAAGGGCAAGTCCGGTGGAATAATGCCCACCCAGGGCGTCACGCGAATGCCGTGGAGCGAAATAACGTCTGATAGGCGCCCCAGGGGTTGCACCAGCCCTGGCGCTAACGCAATCTCTTCCATGGCCTCCCGTAGGGCAGTGGCGTAAAGGTCGGTATCGCCCGCTTCGCGTTTGCCACCCGGAAATGCCACTTGGCCGCTGTGGGTGTTTAGGTGGCTTGCCCGGCGGGTAAAGAGTAGCGTTGGGGCTGGACGCTCAACAATAGGCAGTAATACAGCCGCCTCTGGTAGCTTAACGTGGTCTAACCGTTGAGGCGTGTGCTGTTGCAGCTGTTTGCGTAGAGTCTCTAACATAGGGGTTCCATTTGCTTTGTTCCCTTTTACCCAGCCGCGGTGATCAACGTCAAGCATGTTGACGCCTATTCCCACAGCCCAGAGAAAACGCGATGAACTTTTGTAGTCAGTGTGGAGAAAAAGTCCGTTTTGCTGTTCCCGAAGGAGACGACCGCTCTCGTTACCTATGCGATGCTTGCGGCACCATCCACTACCAAAATCCGCGCATTGTGGCGGGTACGCTGCCCATCAGTGGCTCAAAAGTGCTGCTGTGTAAACGAGCGATAGCCCCGCGCAAAGGGTACTGGACATTACCGGCTGGCTACATGGAGAACGCTGAAACCACCCAGCAGGCCGCTATGCGGGAAACCTGGGAAGAAGCCTTCGCTGAGGTTGACCTAGGCGAGCTATACACGCTCATCGACCTGCCGCATATCAATCAAGTGTATATGATTTTTCTCGCCGACTTGCTAGGGGGCTTCAGTGCAGGCCCGGAGAGCTTGGAAGTAGCCCTATTTGAAGAGCATGAAATCCCGTGGGACGCGCTGGCATTTCCCACCATAGAGCGTACATTGCAGCACTACTATGCAGATCGCAAAAGCGTGGCAGATCGCAAAAGCGTGGCAGATCGCAAAAGCGTGGCAGATCGTAAAAACGCGGCTGACCATACAGCCGGTGTAGCCCGTCAACGCGCCGACTATCCGCTGCATAGTAGTACGATTATGCCTGAAGACCGCGAGCGCTATTTCGGCAGCGCCTAAGCGCTTTAAAAATCGGCAAGTTGCCAAACGTCATAGGCCACTTCTTCATAAGGATGAGCGAGCTTTAGTGCAGTAATGGCCGCTTTAATCAGCTCATCCTCGCACACCAGCTCGATTTTATACTCTTCCACGGTTTCAAGCGCCCCTACCTGCCCCATATGCGGGTTTGCGCCTTTCAGCGGGCGGAACTGCCCAGTGCCCCGGGTTTGAAAGCAGCAGGCTTCATAATCGCCTATCCGGCCTGCGCCGGTTTCAAACACGGCTTCTTTCACATTTTCGGCATTTTCAACGGGAACAAAAAACGCAAGCTTGTACATACCCATACGCCTCTTAGTTGTTTGAATCAACGTGCCCAAAAGCAGTATCAATGATAGGCGCTTAGCGGCCAAGACGTTGGTAGATTTCGTTAGCCGAAACCTAAAAGGGTGCCTGCTCAAGATGCTTTGGGCTAAGGTAAGGGAGTGCAGGCTTGACAAGTTGTTTGTCCATACAATTGGACGAAGTACAAGTCTGGCATACATACATGAATGTAACTATAATGCCACTCCTTCTGAATGGCATACGTGTTGCGCCATCCTACGCTGACACCTAGAGGCAACCCCATGCGACTGGCACACTGGGCAGTCAATGCCCCTTTTCGTCCCCTGCTGTTAGCAGTGCTTACGTCTTCCTTGATGCTGCCTGCTCACGCAGCAGACCTAGTGACTATTACGCGTGATGCGCTCAACAATAATGCGACATTGGCTTCGGCACGCGCTGATTTTTCCAGTGTGGAAGCGTCACGAGATGTGGTGCGCGGTGGTTTACTGCCGCAGGTAAATGCCTCAGGTAACGTGGTCCATAACCGCCAGTATGAAAGCCAAAACTCGGCAAGAGCCGGTGCTGTTACTGATCCAACCACCCCAGGTGCAGGCGTCAGCGATGACAACTTCAATACGGCATCGCTTTCGCTAGAAGCTTCACAGGCACTGTTTAATGCGGTCACCCGTCATGAAGTAAGCCAAGCTGAGCGTCAAATCGACCAGCAGGTGTACTTGTTGGCGGCCACCGAGCAACAATTGTTGATTGATGTGGCGGGTGCCTACTTTGACATTCTGCGTGCTCATGAGGTTTTAGAGGCGCGCTTGGCGCAGGAACGTGCGATTGGCCGCCAGTTAGAGCAGGCCAGCGAGCAGTTTGAGGTAGGGCTGATTGCAATTACTGAAGTGGAAGAAGCGCGGGCAAGTTTTGACCAGTCCCGGGCCGACCGTATTGCCGCTGAGAGTAATCTGCAGGTGGCATTTGAAGTGCTTGAACAGCTCACTGGACGCCGCTATGCCAATATCGATGCGTTAGGTGATATGCCCGTGGTCTTGCCCTCCCCAAGCAGCCGCGATTACTGGGTGGAGCAAGCTATTGAGCGTAATCCGCAAGTATTGGCCCAGCGGGCAGGTATCGAGCTTTCTAGAGTTGGCGTAGAGATTGCTCGGGCAGGCCGTCTTCCCAGCGTTCAGGCGTTTGCGAACTATCGGTATGCTGAAAGTGATAGCGACCTTGCCAGTGGTCATGACTCATCCAGCCAATTGGGGGTCTCGGCTAACTTGCCTATTTATACGGGCGGCAGCACGAGCGCCAGTATTCGCCAGGGCACCTTCCAGCTTGAGCGCAGCCAGTACGACTTTGAGTCTCAGCGCCGCGCTACGATTCAGCAGGTACGCTCGCTGTATACCCAAGTCAGCAATAACGTCGAGACGGTGGAGGCACGCCAGCAGGCGATTGTTTCTACCCGCAGCGCATTAGAAGCCACCCGGGCGGGCTACGAAGTCGGCACGCGTAACATCGTCGACGTGTTAAACGCCGAACAAAATCTCTATAACGCCATCGCCAACTTTGCAGAGGCCCGCTACGACTACGTGGTGAACCTCCTTTCTCTACGACAGCAGGCAGGGTTGCTAGATGTTGCCGCGATTGAAGAGGTAAATGCCTGGCTGACCGGTGATCCCGTGAGTTTTACCCTTCCTGAAAGCGGTGACGCTTACCAGGGTGCGCTGGATATTGGCGCTCCGCCCACGCCCGACGCCTAGCGACAGCAATGCCCGCAATGATTACCACGCTTGTGATACCCACTTAGTATTAGAAGTATCTACTTAGCGCCAGATTGAATGAGCGCTGTGTTGCTATCCGTCAATGTTCAAAAAAAGATGAATGGGAATTCGACGTATGAAGAAAATGATTCACTCAGGTAGAGCGAGTCTAGTGACGCTGATAGCTGCACTGGC
This sequence comes from Halomonas sp. GFAJ-1, assembly GCF_000236625.2. Classification (NCBI taxonomy): domain Bacteria; kingdom Pseudomonadati; phylum Pseudomonadota; class Gammaproteobacteria; order Oceanospirillales; family Halomonadaceae; genus Halomonas; species Halomonas sp. GFAJ-1. The sequence continues at coordinate 12,461 of NZ_AHBC01000051.1, read as the reverse complement.
GCTGGCAGCCTGCGGGCAAGAGCAGCCGCAACAGCAGCAGGCGCAGCAGGAAGCGCCTGCTCATGCGGTGGAAGTCGCCGAAGTAGCTCGGCAGGATATACCGCTGAATAAGTCTTACCCGTCACTGCTGCGTAGCGATAGTGAAGTAACGCTCGTCGCGCGGGTAAGCGGCTTTCTGGAAGAGCGCCATTTTGAGCCTGGGCAGTTAGTCGAGCAGGGCGATCGGCTCTATACCATCGAGCCGGACCTTTATCAGGCTACGGTTAATCAGCGCGATGCTGACCTACAGAGCGCCCGCGCTGAGCTAGCCCGCGCCCAGCGCGATGCCCAGCGTTTTGAACAGCTATTGAGCCAAAACTCAGTGAGCCGCCAGCAGTATGATCAAGCCTTAGCGGATCAACGGGTTGCCCAGGCGCGGGTTGCTCAAGCGGAAGCCGCACTCACCAGCGCCAATCTTGATTTAGGCTATGCCAACGTCACCGCCCCGGTATCGGGAATGATCAGCTTAAGCCAAATCAACGTCGGCAACCTAGTGAACCCCGGAACAGAGCTTGCCACCATCACGCCGCTAGACCCCCTTGAAGTGCGTTTCCAACTGCCCCAGCGAGATGCATTTGAACTACGCCGACAGCTTGGAGAGGAGAGTGAGGCTTCTGATATCACCGCCCGCCTGACAGTGCCTGGGCTAAGCGGTGGCAGTGGTTCTGAGCTTGAAGGGCAATTGAACTACCTTGGCTCACGGGTAGATGGTGGCACCAGTACGGTTCAGGCCTCGGCTAGCTTTGCTAACCCTGACGGTGCCGTTCTGCCTGGGCAGTTTGTGCGAGTACGCCTTGAAGGTCTAAAGCGCTTTAACGTGATTGCTGTGCCGGAAATTGCCGTGACCCAGGGGCTGATGGGGCCGCGTGTGTTTGTGCTGGATGAAGAGAGCAAAGCCCGTGAGCGTACCGTTCAGCTCGGCGACGTAGCAGGCCCTTGGCAGATAATTGTAGATGGCCTTGAAGAGGGTGAGCGCGTCATTGTTGGTGATACCGCCGGGGTGGAGCCGGGCCGGAAGATTGAACCTAAGCGTTTTGAAGACAACGCGGGAGAGTTGGTTGAGCGCGCTGAAGAAGTCGAAGCTGAGGAGCAGCAAGCACAGGCTGAAGCAGCTGAAGAGATGGCCGAAGGTGCTGGGGATATGCCAGCAGACGAAGGGGAAGAGGGCGCGCAATAATGAATTTTTCCAACTTCTTTATCAGTCGTCCGATTTTCGCCACGGTGCTGGCGATTATCCTGACGCTGGTAGGCTCCCTGGCGATGCGAATACTGCCCATTGAGCAGTATCCCAGCGTTGTGCCGCCTACGGTCTCAGTGCAAGCCCAGTTCCCTGGGGCGGATGCTGAAACGGTGGCGCAAACAGTGGCAGCGCCCCTTGCTGAGGCCATTAACGGCGTTGAGGACATGCTCTACATGACCTCTAACAGCGCCGACAACGGCATTATGAGCTTGAGCGTGGCGTTTAATATCGGTACCGATGGTGATATCAACACCATCAACGTGAACAACCGGGTGCAGGGCGCGCTCTCACAGCTGCCCGAAGCCGTGCAGTCCCAGGGGGTAAGGGTTGAATTGCGCTCTGATTCGATTCTGATGCTGGTGGCGCTGACCTCGCCGAACGGTGATTACAACAATGTTTACATGCAGAACTACGCCACCCTTAATATTCTTGACGAACTGCGCCAAGTACCCGGTGTGGGTAACGCTGAGGTGTTGGGCGGCGGCGAGTTCGCCATGCGTATTTGGATGGACCCAGATAAGCTGGCCCAGTACGACTTAACCCCCAGCGAAGTAGCAACCGCCATACGGGCGCAAAACACCGAAATCCCTGCGGGTAACTTAGCGGCAACGCCACAAAGTGAACCGCGTGCTTATACTTATACGATTACTGCTGGTGGGCGTTTATCAGATACAGATGATTTTCGTAACATTTATCTGCGCACCAATCCAGATGGCTCTTCATTGCGCTTGGAAGACGTTGCGCGTATTGAGCTAGGGGCTTCGTTTTACGGGGTAAACGCGCGCTTAAATGGTGCGACGATGACACCTATCATCATCAACCAGCAGCCGGGGGCTAATGCCCTTTCAACGGCTGAAGCGGTGCGCGACACGATGGAAGAGCTGGCGGTTCGCTTTCCGCCGGGGCTTGAGTATGTGACACCCTACGATACAACGCTGTTCATCGATGCATCGGTGGAAACGGTACTCAAAACCTTTATCGAAGCTTTTCTGATCGTTATTGTCATCCTGTTTATTTTTCTACAGAACTGGCGCTTTACCGTTATCGCTATGTCGGTGGTGCCGGTATCGGTTATTGGTACCTTTGCGGGCTTCTACCTGTTTGATTTCTCGATCAACTTACTGACGCTATTTGCGTTAGTGCTGTCGATCGGGATAGTGGTGGATGATGCCATTCTTGTGGTAGAGAACGTTGAGCGGGTGCTTAGCGAAGAGGAAGACATTAGCGTTCGCGATGCCACTATTCGTGCCATGAAAGAAGTAGGCGGCCCCGTCATTGCCACCTCCCTGATTATGGCTGCCGTCTTTGTGCCGGTAGCTTTCATGGGTGGTTTTACCGGGCAAATTTATCAGCAGTTTGCGATTACCGTGACGATATCGGTGGCGCTCTCGGCATTAATGGCCTTGACCTTCACGCCAGCGCTTTCCGCCATTTTCATTAAGCACAACCTGCATAAAACCAAACAGACTGCATTTAGGCGCGCGATCACCACACCGCTACGCCTGTTCGATCGCCTGTTTGCAGGCATCACAGCCGTGTATATGTGGGGTGTGAAAAAGTTGGTGCGCTTCTGGGTGCTGGCGCTGGCCCTCACAGTGGCTACTAGCGTGGGTTCCTATTGGCTATATGCTAATACGCCCTCTACGCTGGTGCCCGAAACCGACCAGGGTATTGTGCTGGTAAGCGTGTCGCTACCGGATGCAGCGTCGCTTGACCGTACCCAAAACTATATGGCCAAGCTGAGCGCGGCCATTGAAGATATCCCCGGCGTGGAGTACTCCTCAGCGGTAGCGGGGTATGACATTCTCTCCAGTGCGGTGAATACAGCACGCGGCATTATGTTTATTAATATGCATCCCTGGGCGGAGCGCGATTTAACCGCTGATGAGTTGGTAGGCCGCATTATGCAGTTAGGCGCCAGTATCGATGGTGGCTCTGCGATGGCGTTTAACGTACCGCCGATTATGGGGCTTTCAACCACCGGTGGTTTTACCGGCTTTTTGCAATCGTTTGATGGCGCTTCGCCGCGAGAGTTGTATGAAGCCTCGCTGCAAATTATGGGGGCCGCGAATCAGCATCCGGCGTTGAACCGAGTATTCTCAACGTTCAACGTCAATGTGCCCTCCTTCCGGGCTGAAATTGATCAGCAGAAGGCGCTCAGCTATGGCGTAGCGTTAGAGAACATTTCCTCAGCGCTCTCAAATACCTTTGGCAACGGCTTTGTTAACTTCTTTAGCTACCAAAACCGTAACTTCCAGGTCTATCTACAGAACGAAGATGAGTTCCGTAAGACTCCTGAAGATATTAATAGCGTGTTTGTACGGGGCGGTAATGGCGAACGTATCCCGCTTTCCGAGTTTGTTACTCTTGAACGCCAGGTGGGCCCTTCTGTGGTTTCCCGGTTCGGCGTTTATACGGGTGCACAGTTCCAAGGTGGCCCTGCCGAAGGGTATAGCTCGGCACAGGCCATTGAGGCTATGGAAGCCTTGGTGTTAGACACCCTTGGCCCTAATTGGGGTATGGGTTGGACGGGCACGGCCTATCAGGAAGCAAACTTGGGTAATACCGCAACCCTAGCGATTGTGTTTGGTATCTTAATGGTCTTCTTGATTCTAGCGGCTCAGTACGAAAGCTGGTCGCTGCCTTTAGCGGTACTGACCGCCACCCCGTTTGCTTTCTTAGGCGGTATTGGGGGGATTGTGCTGCGAGGCTTGGATACCAGTGTCTACGTGCAGATCGGTATGCTGGTGGTCGTGGGGTTGGCGGCCAAGAACGCTATTTTGATTGTCGAGTTTGCCGAACTGCAGCGTAAAGAGCAGGGTAAGACGATCCGTGAAGCCGCTATTACGGCTGCTGAATTGCGCTTTCGGCCGATTGTCATGACATCACTGGCGTTTATCTTTGGTACGTTGCCCTTGGCATTAGCCTCAGGTGCTAGCGACGTGAGTAGCCACCATATCGGCACAACCGTGGCGATGGGGATGGCCTCGGTGGCAGTGCTGGGTAGCCTGTTCATTCCTAGCTTCTACGCGATGATTGCGACGGTATCTGACTGGCTCTACCGCAAACGACACCCTAATCAAACGGCCAGTTCCCCCGCACTAGAGCACGACCAGCACTAGCGTAACAGGGGGGTACTAAGCGGGCATCACGGACAACGTGATGCCCGCTTTTTTATGCCTGGCTGATACGCGTCAAGGCTATGCGCTACGCAGAAGCGTAATGTGGACTACGCTAATAGAGACCATCATTTTCAGCTTGTACTAATAAAGATAAAACCAAGCGAAAATATTACTAGCCTGTTGGTCTGGAGGAGGTCACGCTATGCAAACCTTGATTTCTGCCGCTGTGCAATTTCCGACCGCTGTTTTCACGTTCCTACTGGCCCTGATTGTGCTGTATTGGCTACTGGTGCTAGTCAGGGTAGCGCCTCTTGAGCTATTCGAACGAGATAGCCTGCGTGACGACCATACGGCCAGTACGCTTGTTTCACTGGGCTTTGCCGGTGTGCCTGCCACGCTTGCGCTAAGCATTCTAGTGCTCCTGGCGGGGGCTATCTCACTGGCTGTTGAGTTATTGGTGCTGCGTTGGCTACCGCTGGGTATGTTAAGAGTGCCTGTAGGTGTGCTTGTGCTATGGGGGTCGCTAGCCGTTGCCTCGCCCATTGCGGCGGCCATATGCCATGCCCTTCAGCGTGGGCTACATCGCTACCAACCGTTTAAACGGCGCTGCTTATTGGGGGCTACCGTTGTTGTGACAGAGCCTCAGCAGGATGGGTGCGCTACCTCACTGCTCGATGATGAGCCGAATAGTTTTATCAAGCTGCACTGCAAAGCTGGTGATACTCCCCGATTGGGTGAACGCCGGGTATTGGTGAAATACCTAGCCGAAGAGGGCGCGTATCGCAGCGTGCTGGAACAGCAGTATCTAGAGACGCGCGTTTGGTTAAGCAAGCTGCGGCTGCACCATAAACAGCAGCAGCGGTCGAACGGCTATTCCGCCTAGCCATCACTGCCTAGCGGTTAAATAACCGCCGCCACTGTTTGCTTAGCCAAAGGATCAGTGGCTGGGTAGTGGCCACCTCTGCGGGGGCGGTGTAAGTGGGGATAGCGGTGTCGAGAAACTGAAGGATGGGGGCGGCCTGCTCCGGCTGGTTAAGCATGGGGGCGTGGCCGCAATTAGCCACGGTTAACGTTTGCAGCGATGGCTGTGCCTTGGCCATACGTGGCAGCGTTTCGGCATCTAATAAAGTAGATTCGGCGCCGCGAATGACCATCACCGGGCAGCGAATATTTGCCCACTCCTTCCACATGTCCCGAGGGGTGTCGTGGACAAATTGTTCCCCGATGCGCGGGTCAAAATGGTAGGTCCAACTGCCGTCGGGTAAGCGCCGTGCACTATTGAGCGCTAACTCGCGCCACTCCTGTTCATGGGTAAGCCCAAAGCTTGCGTAATGCTGCTTTAACTCTGCGTGTAAGTCGGCAAAATTATTGAAGCGGTGAGCAACGCCAAAATAGCTAGAGAGTGAAATCAAACCCTGCGGGTTAAGCTCAGGACCCACGTCGTTTAGGATCAGCCGCTTTATGCGGTTACTGTGCTGTGGGTCGGCAGCCATTAGCATGCCTAGTAGCCCGCCCATAGAGGTGCCTAACCAGTCTACCTGTTGCAATTTAAAGTGGTCTAAAACGCCAAGTGCAACGGTTATATAGTGGCTATAGAGATAGTCATGGGCGGGGAACAGGGACCAACTGGAAAGTCCTCGACCGGGCGTGTCCGGTGCGATGATGCGCCACTCGCCGCCTAGTTGCTGGGCGAGTGCGGAAAAGTCACCGCCGTGGCGGGCAAGACCATGCCAAGCAATTAACGTGCGCGGGGCATTGGGGTTCCAAATGCGTACGGCGATATCGAGTTCTCGAACGCGTATAAATTCCAGTGCATCCATAAAGCACTCCTAAGCTGTGGGTCTCACCAGTATAGGAGTAGTGCTGCATTGCAGCAAAAGCCTTGTGTTAACGTTTAACTAGGAAAATGAATGTATCTATCATTTTGCCGCTGCGCTCATCAATGGAATAAACACTGGGATTGCGAAGCCAGTCATGGAATAGGCCACCCAACATAGACTGCATCATCTGTGTTGCAACCTCTGGGCTAAGGCCATCACGCAGTAGTTGCTGATGTTGTGCAAGCTTAAATACCGCTAGCATCTCATCAAAACATTCCTTAGCAATTTTATCCTGCATTTCTAAAGGATTAATGTCACTGAAGAATTCGCAGCGATGCATCAAGATAGACAATATCCTTTGATATGAAGGCTGCTCAAGCCTAGCCATACCGGTGTGGCAGGCTCGGCGAATTGATTCTAACGGCGAAATATCAGCGTCGGATATATCCACTTCGTCCATCAATGACTGAAAAGGCATGCGGACACGCTCAACTAACGCTTTAAAGAGGTCCGCCTTATCTTTGAAATGCCAGTAAACTGCTCCACGGGTAAGGCCAGCATGGCGGGCAATCTGCTCTAGTGATGTGCGAGCTACGCCTTTCGCGAAAAACACTTCTTCAGCAGCATCCAGCAGCGCTTCGCGAGTAGCTGCGGCTTCTGCTTTGGTCTTTCTGGCCATGAAAACGTAACCTCACTATCGATGCGGACGCGCGCATTTTATCTGAAAACGGGTGGTTTTACATTCAAAACTGTATGGTTGGTGGGTGAGCGCCTCAGCATGAGTGAGCAAAATCGTTCTTTATAATGAGTGAGCGTATAAGATGCGTGTATGAGCCGAGTGTTAAAGCACCGTTTTAAAACGTATGTCGTTACTCGTAGAGTACCCACTCTACGCCCGTTATAGGAAGAACAGCATGGCACGAGCCCCCATAGAATTAGCTGGACATACCATTCAGCCCGGCCAGCGCTTACAAATTGATATGCCAGTTGCACGTTTATATACCCATACGCCGCTGCATATTCCGCTTGAAGTGGTACATGGCCGCAAGGCGGGGCCGGTGATGCTGGTGTGCGGTGGCATTCACGGCGATGAAATTAATGGTGTCGAGATCGTGCGGCGATTACTGCGCTCAAAAGCAATTAATAGCCTGCGGGGTACGCTGATCGCGGTGCCGGTCGTTAATGTCTTCGGTTTTTTACAACAAACCCGCTACCTGCCTGACCGGCGCGATTTAAATCGCTGCTTTCCGGGCAGCGAAAAAGGCTCGCTCGGCGGCCGCATTGCGGCGCTATTTCGTGAGCAGATAGTCGACCAAGCAACGCATATTATCGACCTGCACACCGGGGCGATTCACCGCACAAATTTACCGCAAATTCGCGCCCAGCTAAGTGCGGGTAGCGAAACAGAGCGCATGGCAGATGCGTTTGGTGCGCCGGTAATTCTCAATGCGGAGCTGCGGGAAGGGAGCCTTCGGCATTACGCGCAGAACCGCGGGATACCGGTACTCACTTACGAAGCGGGTGAGGCGCTGCGCTTTGATGAGTGGGCCATTACGCCAGGTGTGCGGGGCGTTTTACGGGTAATGCGCCGGTTGGACATGCTAGCCGGCGCTCAGCGGCAGCGCTCCTCGGCACCTGCTGAACTGGCTAATGGATCCAGTTGGGCACGGGCACCTATCGACGGCATATTGCGCCCTAAAGTGCGCCTAGGCGCGCGGGTGGCCAAAGGCGAAGTGCTGGGCAAGGTCGCGGACCCTTTCGGTAATGATGAGGATGAGGTGCTCTCTATGGCTGACGGCATTGTGATTGGCATGAGCCGACTGCCGCTGGCCAACGAAGGTGAAGCGCTTTATCACATCGCTCGTTTTGATGAGATTGAGGAGGCAGAAACCGCGATTGAAAGCTTTCAATCTAGCCTTACACCGCCGCCTGATGCGATGTATTAACACTTTTATACACCGTCGAACCCATGCCACGGATGGCGCGATACCGGCTTATTAGCTATACCTATGTGGGTACCGTTTAAGCTTACGTTAACAACGCTGCAATGGGCGGTGCTTTCCAGTGGTACAGGCCGTGCCACGTCGAACGCGACATGGAGGAAGAGTAATGACGAGCAGTAAGTATACAACTAACGAAGCGGGCATCCCGGTTTCCAGCGACGAACACTCCCTTTCTGTGGGTGCCGATGGCCCCATTGTCATGCATGACCACTATCTCATGGAGCAAATGGCGGCGTTTAACCGAGAGATGATTCCCGACCGCCAGCCCCACGCAAAAGGTAGTGGCGCCTTTGGCCATTTTGAAGTTACCCAAGATGTCAGTAAGTACACCAAAGCAAAATTTCTTCAGCCGGGCACTAAGACGGATGTACTGATCCGTTTTTCGACGGTGGCCGGGGAGAGCGGAAGCCCAGATACATGGCGTGACCCACGCGGCTTCTCGATTAAGTTTTACACCGACGAAGGTAATTTCGACATGGTGGGTAACAATACCCCCGTGTTTTTCGTCCGTGACCCTATGAAGTTCCAGCACTTTATTCACTCGCAAAAACGCCGCGCTGACAACGGTTTGCGGGATCACGATATGCAGTGGGATTTTTGGACACTGGCACCAGAGTCAGCCCACCAAGTGGCATGGCTAATGGGAGACCGAGGTGTGCCCGCCACGTGGCGGCATATGAATGGCTACTCCAGCCACACCTATATGTGGGTGAATGATGAAGGTGAACGGTTTTGGGTGAAATACCACTTCAAAACCGATCAAGGCATTAAGTGCATGACCCAGGAGCAAGCCGACCAAATGGCAGGCAGCGATGCCGATTACCATCGCCGTGACTTGTTCGAGGCAATCAAACGGGGTGACTACCCGTCCTGGACGCTGCAAATGCAGATCATGCCGTTTGAAGATGCCAAGACCTACCGCATCAACCCCTTCGACTTAACCAAAGTATGGCCCCATGATGACTACCCGCTGATGGAAGTGGGCAAGTTAACCTTGAACCGTAACCCGACGGACTTTCATAGCGAGATTGAGCAAGCCGCCTTTGAGCCTAACAACTCGGTGCCGGGCACGGGCTTCTCGCCGGATAAAATGCTGCTGGCGCGGGTGATTTCCTATGCGGACGCACACCGTGCTCGCTTGGGGGTAAACTACAAGCATATCCCGGTAAACGCGCCTAAATGCCCGGTACATAGCTACAGCCAGGGTGGCGCGATGCGAATTAAGCACTCTACCGACCCGGTATATACCCCCAACAGTAAAGGCGGCGCCAAGGCAGACCCTGAGCGCTTTCCAGAGGATGCGGTGTGGTCGACCGATGGCCAGCTGGTACGCTCTGCCTACACGCTGCGCCCTGATGACGATGATTGGAGCCAAGCCCACGCGCTTGTTCGCCAAGTGATGGATGACGAGCAGCGTGACCGGTTAGTTTCTAACGTGGTGGGCCACTTGTCTGGCGGCGTCACCGAACCCGTGCTAGAGCGCGCTTTTGAATACTGGCGCAATATTGATCAAGAGGTCGGTGAGCGCATTGAGAAAGGCGTGCGGGGTAGCTAAGCCGATAAGCGATTAACGATTTTACCCCGCTCATAACAGCCCGCTATGTTACAACGTGGCGGGCTGTTCTACTTCTAGCGGCTCGGTGGAGGGCTCACGCACTAAGCTGAGCGCTTCATCGTAAACACGCAAACCCACGCCCTCTTTGTGGGCGTGTTCTGACAAATGACGCCGAAAACGCCTGCCGCCCGAGCAGCCCTGAAATAGCCCCAGCAGGTGGCGGGTGATGTGATTCAACTTGGCCCCCTCATCCAACCGCTGCTGAATATAGGGGCGAAACGCCATGGCCGCCTCTAGGCGTGTTTTTGCTGGCCCAGGTTCGCCAAACAGCTGCGCATCGACACCTGCTAACAGCCACGGGTTTTGATACGCCTCACGGCCCACCATCACGCTATCCACGTGCATGAGCTGCGCCTGGCATTCATCGAGGGTTTTGATACCGCCGTTAATGCCAATATGGAGTTCAGGGTGGTGTTGCTTCAGACGATGAACGCGGGGGTAGTTAAGCGGCGGCACATCACGGTTCTGCTTAGGCGACAAACCCTGTAGCCACGCCTTACGCGCGTGAACGGTAAACACCTCACAGCCTGCATCCGCGACAATATTAATAAAGCGCGCCAAATCCGCATCTTCATCCTGATCATCAATCCCAATACGGCATTTCACCGTGACCGGGATCGACACCGCCGCCTGCATGGCGCGTATAGCCTCCGCTACTTTTTCAGGGTGGCCCATCAAGCAGGCGCCAATCATGTTGTTCTGCACGCGGTCGCTTGGGCAGCCCACGTTCAGGTTAACTTCATCATAGCCCCACGCCTCGGCAATCGCCGCGCACTCCGCAAGCTCCCCCGCATCGCTACCGCCCAGCTGTAAGGCAATAGGGTGCTCAACCTCGCTAAACCCCAAAAAGCGCTCACGGGGCGAGCCATGCAAAATCGCACCGGTCGTCACCATCTCGGTATACAGCAGCGCCCGCTTGGTTAAGGTGCGTGCGAATGCTCTGTAATCGCGGGTTGTCCAATCCATCATCGGGGCCACAGAAAACAGGCGGGCGGCGTTGGCAGGGCTTTCTTTTTTCATATCAATCACTTGCATACTTGGTATGCGGTATAAGTACACAAATCTATTGCCCTCTGATCGCGGCTATTCGCTAAATGAACAGCAGCACCATGGCCTAGCATGGTGGCCTATCAGACGTGGTGGGCGCGTTGGCGGGCAATTGTACGCAAGAAAGGGTAGGCAGCACAAAGTTCGCATTCAGGTGTGGAGGTTATACGTCAAGTCAGTATCGAGAGAGATACTGGAGTAAGTGAGCGTATCGTTGTTGCACCTGTGCAGTTATGGCGACCCAGTGTTAGCGGTACTTGGGTGTGAGTGTGGCGGTTTACACGGTGGGGTGTGAGCAGGCGTAAAAAAGCCCGCCGAGGCGGGCTGGTTTACTTGAATAAAATTTACCTTATAGGAAAATCGGCAAGTAAGGCCATAGCGTAAGCGCAAGATCGATTAGTCTTAATGATAAATCAAAGAGATACAGCACTATTTCGATATGTTTCATAGTTCCCTCCCAGTGTTTGAGCTTTCTTCGCCGCAAACCGGGGAGCTAAGATTTTTCAATTTTGAGTTGAAGAATACACAGAGTGTGTTAATTTTCATGTCAGGTAATGACCTATAGGTTGAAGGCGCGGCAACGCCTAATGCCATGTGAGGGGGCTAGAGTCTATGACTCTGGCCCTTTTTCGCTTTAAGGGCTAATTAGCCCTTGAAACGCATACTATATATAGGCCACATCAAAATCAATTCAAGCATATATGGTATTTTTTATCCACAGGTTATTGACAGCCCACGCCCAAGCCATCGGCCAAAAACCATAAAAGCCACTTACTTGAATTTCCACCGCCTGTGGGTTGTAAGTTTTTGTTTTTATTTAAATAGGAGTGGTCTTGCCCACCTCTTTTCAACAACCTCAGCCTTTATTAAATGTGGTAAACACACAATGCCCTGGATGTGGGGTGAGAAAAGAGTGGTGGTTGCTACAGCTCTGCTAAGAAGGCTGAGGTATTCAACCAAAATTTAGCTACAAAAGTTTTTCGTTTCAAAACTCTATAGCGTTAACGTCTAAAAGAATGCCAGTTTAAAGCCAGCCATTTGACAGGCTTTTGGTTATTAGTTGCCTAGAATACCCACCATCGTTTCCTCAAGCGCCACCGCTATCTCTATTCCATATAACGCTTTGGTATTTGCCACGTCGATATGCTCACTTATCCTCCGCTCGGCTTTAAGGCAGTCCTGCAAATGCTGCTTCACCGCCTGAGCGATGAGTCACAGCTCGATCTTCTTTTGATATCGCCAATAGTGATCAATAGACATTTTCCTAATTTTAATTTGCTTTAGGTGTTTGAGTTTTTCAATCCCTTTTCATATTTGCCACCAGTGCCTCAGTATTTTCTTCCGTATCGTGCCGTTGCACCCACAGCGATGCTGATCACTTCTCCAGTAGCCAGCGCCCAAAATAAATTGACTAATGAATCGCCCCAGGTTTCGTAGACACCTCCAGGCCTTATACTAAAGGTATCTAGGAGGAACCATGAGCTATCCCCGCTACACTGAAGAATTCAAAATCGAAGCCGTCAAGCAGGTGGTAGAGCGCGGCCATCGCGTGGCCGAGGTCGCTGAGCGGCTAGG
>NZ_AHBC01000052.1:0-9111 GCF_000236625.2 Halomonas sp. GFAJ-1 | reverse complement strand
TAAAAAACAGATAAATATAGCCGATTAATTGGTGTCGTTATTGTCTTTAAAAAAACATTGAATAACACCAAAAAAAATCAAGACCACAGTAAAATCATCAAAAAAATGTAGTTAATATAGTTTAAAATTCGTCTATATCTGATTTAAACCTGACACAACATAAAAGCATCGTGCCTAAAAGCATTGCTATTGACATAAAAACAGTAGGAATTGACAAAAAAATGGCTTACCGAGCTTATATGGTTGTTAGGTACGTGTTGCCTATTCAACGACAACTCAACGAATGTAGTAACCGCAACACAATGATAAATCTAACAAAGCAGGGAAACTAACATGCATATTAAAAGAGCTAAAATTGCTACTGCTGTCAGCGCTGCCTTCATAACATGCGCCGCTGGTTTTGCTACCGCAGATAGCCCAAGCCTTGGAAATGACCCTATTCGCATCGTAATGCCCTATGGGGCCGGCGGTAGCACCGATATCACTGCCCGTATTATTGCGGCTAATGCGGCTGAGCACTGCGGCACACGAATTGACGTGGTGAGCATGCCTGGAGCCGGAGGCATGGAAGGCTTACAGTTTGTCGCCGACGCAGAGCCTAATGGTCACACCATCTTGATGGCCGATTACTCAGCAACCATTACCCAAACGCTAACAGAAGAAACCGACTGGGATGTTGAAGACTGGGCACCGATCGTACACCTCACCGACTGGAAACCAACGGTTTACGTAAAAGCCGACCACGAGATTCAAAGCATAGAAGATTGGGTAGCGCTGGCTGAAGCGGAGCCGAATTCGTTAGTGTTTGGCCATGCCGACCCGCTTAGCTTGGTTCATTTGCCGCTCGTACTGCTTGAAATGGAAACCGGCATTCAAAATGTTCACTTACCAACCACTGGTGGTGGTGAGACACGCACAATGATCCTTGGTGGTCACATTGATTTAGGCATGACGCTTCCGCCTTCTATTGTTTCGAATGTAAATTCTGGAGAAGTTACCGCAATAGGTGTGTTTGCAGACGAGCGTTCCGATGTACTACCTGACGTTCCGACATTTAAAGAAGCGGGTTACGACGTATCGTTCGAGGCCCCCCTGTTGGTTTACACCTTCTCTTCTGTCCCTGAGTCAATTCAACAAGAACTGTCCGAATGCATCATTAAAGGTCTTGAATCGGACACCGCACAAACCATGAGTACTCAAGCATCGGCTGGCTTGAATAACGTGCAAGGAATCGAAAGCGCTCAAGCTATTTATCGCGACACGACTGTGCGCGTTAGCGAAGTACTGGCAGCTATTAACGAAGAATAACGCCTCCCCCCAGGCCCCGCCCCGGTAATTTACCGGGGCTATTTCATTATATTAGAGCTTCGCCGGAGAGCGCTGATGCTTGATCTTATTATTCAGGCCAGTCATTTGGCCTTTCACCCCTACGTATTGATGTATGTTTTTCTAGGCGTTTTGCTTGGTATTACCTTAGGCGCAATACCTGGCCTTTCAGGCGATATGGCCATCGCTCTATTGCTGCCTTTTGTGTTTTTCTTAGAGCCTGCGATGGCAATGGGTCTGCTGGTAGGTATTTATAAAGGCGGTTTATTTGGTGGCTCAATTTCCGCTATTTCCTTTGGTGTACCGGGTACACCAGGAGCAGCTGCAACAAGCATCGATGGTTATCAAGCAAAACTTAAAGGGAAGCCCAGTAAAGCATTACATACAGCGCTTTACTCCTCGGTTATTGGCGATACCACCAGTGACTTAGTGTTAATTTTTATTGCGGTTCCGCTGGCTGCTATTGCTCTTACATTTGGCCCGATTGAGTTTTTTGCTCTTTATGCGTTTTCGTTAATTCTCATTGCTGCGCTTAGCCAAGGCATGGTGGCTAAGGGGCTCGCTGTTGCTGCTATCGGCATTTTATTAGCGATGATCGGACGCGACCCTATCACAGGTGCGGTTCGTTTGACCTTTGGCATTCCTGGGCTGGCTGGCGGGTTGAGTCTTATACCTGTACTGATTGGTATCTTTGCGATTTCGGAAGTGGTTTTCCAAGGCGCTAAGCTATGGCGGCGTAAAGTCGACAAGCTTATGGACGATGTCGCCGAACAGGCTAGCTTGCTGCAAGGCTATGACATTAGCAAAGACAAATTGACCTGGGCTGAGTTTAAATCAACTCTTAAAGCAACCTACATTGGCGCAGCGGTAGGTACCTTTATTGGCGCACTCCCAGGCGCTGGCCAATCACTAGCGGCCTTTATGAGTTACGGCTTGGCACAACGTTTTTCCAAGCGCCCGGAAGAGTTTGGTAAGGGGTCCTTAGAAGGCATCGCCAGCGCGGAATCGGGTAACAGTGCCACCGCAGGTTCTACGTTTATTCCTCTTTTTGCCTTCGGGATTCCCGGTAGTGCGACTGCAGCTCTCTTTGGTGCCGCTTTCATTCTGATGGGCATGACCCCAGGGCCAAGCCTGCTAAGTGATAATACCGAGATTATTTACGCGTTATTCTTCACGCTGATTTTTGCTAACTTGGTCAACTTGGTTCTCGGCAAACTGCTACTGCCCTACTATTCGCGCATTGCCATGATTCAGCCGGGCTATATGATCCCCGCCGTGTTTATTTTAGCGATTGTAGGTACCTACGCCGCCAATAATTCAACGATGGATGTTTGGGTATTACTCTTTGCCGGTCTGCTGGGTATTACCTTGAAGCTACTGAGCTTCCCGTTAGCACCGTTGGTACTTGGCTTTATTATTGGCCCAGGAGCTGAGCGTGCGCTTCGCCAGTCAATGATTATGGGTGGTGGCGATTGGTGGGTATTAGTGAAAAGCCCCATTGCGATTGGCTTTTATATAGCTGCTTTCGTTTTGATTCTGCTCTTCACGCTGGCATTGAGGGCTAAAAAATGAACCATACTCTTATTAAAGAGCTACTGGCCGCGGCCGTTGTTTTATCGCTGGGGATAGCTGGCCTGATCCATATACAGCTAGGCGCTTGGAGACCCGCGCCCCTGGTGCCCTCTTACATCATGCCGCAGACCGCTTATTACTTTTTGATTGCGTCGGGCGTGTGGATATTAGGCGGCATCGGCTTGTTCGCCGTTCGCAAGCGCTTGGCTAACCTCGCGCCACCCAACGCAGAGCAGCATGACCTAGTAGCGGTGGGCGTGTCCGTATTCGTTATGATAATCGGCGCGGTGTTTTACTTTCTGGCAGTGCTTAACATTGGACTAGTAGTTTCAACCGTGGTGTTTAATGCAATATTGGTAGCCGTATTGGCACCTAATGCATCATTAAAAACAGTGCTGATTGTTCCTCTACTGGTTGGCCTTGTTGTGTGGCTGCTCTTTATGAAGTTAATCGGCATGACCTTACCAACGCCCTTGCTATTTTAGCCAACGGAAACAAGCGCAACCTGAACGAGGTGTTAGCAATGTGAAGACCTCTGGAGAAATAGCACACCACCCGTTTGCGGTGATGTTTTCCACTACCTTGGTGCTCGCTTACGCCTCGTTAATAGCGCTTTATCCGGCTGCCATCGCTCCCGAGCTGGCTCAATCTCTGGGAGTATCCTCTTCGGCAGTCGGACTTCAGCTTAGCCTTATTTTCGGCGGCGCTATATTGTCGTCTCTGATCGGGGGACCCCTCACAAGACGTTTGGGGCCCTGCCGAACAAGCCAACTATCACTCGCGTTATTAGGCAGCGGCGCACTCTTCCTTTCTGTACCCACACTACCTTCCTTTGCTATCGCTTCGTTGGTGGCTGGCCTTGGCTATGGGCTAACTAACCCAGCTGCCTCATTGCTGCTTGTGCGCTTCACACCTAGCCAGCATCGTGGACTTATTTTTTCTATCAAGCAAACAGGCGTGCCTTTAGGGGGGGTGATAGCAGGCGCGACGGCACCGCTAATCGCTGTCACGCTAGGTTGGCAGACAGGTTTGTGGCTCTACGGAGCGCTGGCTGTTGTCGGCATTTTGTTACTACAGCCCAATATTTCCTACTGGGACGATCAGCGAACGCCCGGATCGCCTTGGCTTTCACGACCATTTGCTGGGGTCGCGCTAGTGTGGCAGCAGCCTTCATTACGCTATGTGGCTTTATTAAGCCTCTGTTTCGCAACGATCCAACTTTCAATATCCGCCTTTACCGTCGCTTTGCTGGTAGAGGATGTCGCGTTCAGTTTAGTGGATGCGGGGCTGGTAATGTCAACGCTACAAGTGAGCGGCGTGCTCGGACGTATCGCCTGGGGGTGGTTGGGTGACCGTCTGGGAAACCGTTTTCTGACCCTGCTTATCATTGCAGCTACGACGACCCTAGGATGTATGCTTATTGCCTCCATGTCTGCGTCTTGGCCGAATGTCTTGGTGGTTGTCATTCTGTGCTTAACCGGCTTTGCCAGCTTAGGCTGGAATGGCGTATTTATGGCGGAAGTCGCGCAACTCTCGCCAACAAACCGCGTAGCAGATGCAGCGGGGGGCTGCCTAGTATTTACCTATAGCGGTGTACTATTCGGCTTACCTATCTTCGCGTCATTGCACGCTTGGCTCGGCAACTATCCCAGCGTTTTTGGTCTATTGTCTGGATTGGCTCTTGCAAGCATAGGCTTTCTTTGGCTTGCCCATTTGCACCGGCATTCCAGTACGTCTTAAACTCCACCCACCGCCAAACA
The DNA here is from genome assembly GCF_000236625.2 of Halomonas sp. GFAJ-1. Classification (NCBI taxonomy): domain Bacteria; kingdom Pseudomonadati; phylum Pseudomonadota; class Gammaproteobacteria; order Oceanospirillales; family Halomonadaceae; genus Halomonas; species Halomonas sp. GFAJ-1. The sequence continues at coordinate 4,453 of NZ_AHBC01000052.1, read as the reverse complement.
GCTTACGCTACCTGACGATGGGCGGGCTCAGTCCTACCTCAACGCTATTAGCTCAACGCTTCCAACGACTCCTCAATAATACTCAACCCCTCTTCCAACACCGCAGACGACACCGTCAGCGGCACCAGAATGCGGATGCTGTTGCCGTAGAAGCCACACGAAAGCAGGATCAGGCCTTTCTCGCGGGCTTTGGCGCACAGCGCTCCGGTCATCTGCGGGTCGGGCTTGCCTTCAACGTTGAGCAGTTCGAACGCGGCCATGGCACCGAGTTGGCGGCCGTGGGCGACGGCGGGGAAGCGTTCTCCCCATACCGCGAAGCGCTCGGCGAGCATGTTGCCCATCTGCTCGCTGCGGGCCAGGATGTTCTCTTCTTCGATGGCCTCGATTACCGCCAGGGCCGCCGCGCAGGAGAGCGGGTTGCCGCTGTAGGTGCCGCCCAGGGAGTTGGGGCCAGAGGCGTCCATCACCTTGGCGGTGCCGACTACCGCAGAGAGCGGCATGCCGTTGGCGAGGCTCTTGGCGGTGGTGAGAATGTCCGCTTCAATGCCGCTGTGTTCCAGCGCAAACAGCTTGCCGGTACGGGCAAAGCCGGACTGCACTTCGTCGGCGATCAGCAGAATGCCGTGTTCGTCGCACAGGGCGCGCAGGGCTTTCAGGTAATCCGGCGAGGCGATGTAGAAGCCGCCTTCACCCTGTACCGGCTCGATCACGATGGCCGCCGTGCGGTGCGGGGCGATATCGGTCTTGAACAGCGTGCGAATGGCGCTCAGCGAGGCTTCTTCACTGATGCCGTGCAGCGGGTTGGGGAACGGGGCGCGGAACACGTCGCCCGGCATGGGGCCGAAGTCGTTCTTGTAGGGCAGCACCTTGCCGGTCATCGCCAGGGTCATCATGGTGCGGCCGTGGAAGGCACCATCAAAGGTGATGATGCCGGTGCGGCCAGTGGCGGCGCGGGCAATCTTCACGGCGTTTTCCAGCGCTTCGGCACCGGTGTTCACCAGCATCGCCTTGCGCTCGGGGCCGCGCACCGGCGTCAGTTCGCAGAGCTTTTGGCATAGCTGCACGTAGGGCGCGTAGGAGATCACCGCCGCGCTGGTGTGCATGACTTTCTTGAGCTGCGCTTCCACGGCGGCAACGATTTTCGGGTGGCGGTGGCCCAGGTTGAGCACGCCAATGCCGCCCGCGAAGTCGATCCAGCGTTTGCCGTCGGCGTCCCACAGTTCGGCGTTTTCGGCGCGCTCGGCAAACTGGGTGGTCGGCGTGGCGGCACCGTTGGCCACGAAGCGGTTTTTCAGGTCGTTCAATTCTTGGTTAGTCATCATCGTTCTCTTTATAAACCGCCAACGCAGACGTATTTCAGTTCAGTAAATTCATCCAACCCGTGGTGGGAGCCTTCGCGGCCCAGCCCGGACTCTTTCACACCGCCAAACGGCGCAAGCTCGGTAGAGATCAAGCCTTCGTTCACGCCCACCATGCCGTACTCCAACTGCTCCATGGTGCGCCAGATGCGGCGATAATCCGTGGCGTAGAAGTAAGCGGCTAGGCCAAACGGGGTGTCGTTGGCCATGGCGATGGCTTCTTCATCGCGCTGGAAGCGGAACACCGGCGCGACCGGGCCGAAGGTCTCTTCATCAGCCACGGTCATTTCGGTGGTCACATCCGCCAGCACCGTGGGGGTAAAGAAGCGCTCCCCCGCCGCGTGGGGCTGGCCACCGCACAGCAGGCGCGCGCCTTTATTCACCGCGTCATCGACGTGGCGCTGCACTTTATCCACGGCGGCTTGGTTGATCAGCGGACCGATGATGCTGCCGTCGGCCAGGCCGTCGCCTACCTTCAATGCATTCACACGTTCGGTGAGCTTGGCGACGAAGGCATCGTAAATGCCGTCCTGCACCAGGAAGCGGTTGGTGCACACGCAGGTTTGCCCGGCGTTGCGGAATTTGGAGGCGATGGCCCCGTTCACGGCGGCGTCCACATCGGCGTCATCAAACACGATAAAGGGCGCATTGCCGCCCAATTCCATGGCGGTTTTCTTCACCGTGCTGGCGCACTGGGCGAGCAGGTGTTTGCCAACAGGGGTGGAGCCAGTAAACGACACTTTGCGCACTCGGGGGTCGGTGGTGAGCACTTCACCTACCGCTGCCGGTTTTGATGCGGTCACCACGTTAATGGTGCCTGCGGGCAGGCCCGCTTCCAGCGCTAAATAGGCAGCGGCCAGCGCGGTGAGCGGCGTGGCTTCAGCGGGTTTAATCACCACGGTGCAGCCAGCGGCCAGGGCCGGGGCGCACTTGCGGGTAATCATCGCCAGCGGGAAGTTCCACGGAGTAATCGCCGCCACCACGCCCACCGGCTCGCGCAGTACCAGCAGGCGTTTATCCGCGCCGTGGCTGGGCAGGGTTTCCCCCGCCATGCGCTTGGCTTCTTCGGCGAAGAACTCGATGAACGATGCGCCGTAGGTCACTTCGCCTTTGGCTTCCGCCAGCGGCTTGCCCTGCTCCAGGGTCATCAGGCGGGCTAGGTCGTCGGCGTGCTCATTGACCAGCTCAAACCAGCGGCGCAGCAGGGCCGAGCGCTGTTTCACCGGAGTGGCGCGCCACGCGGCACCGGCTTCATAAGCGGCGGCCACGGCGTCGCGGGTGTCGTCGGCGCTTAAATCCGCCACGTGGGCAATGGTCTCGCCGGTGGCGGGGTTATCGACGGCAAAGGTCTGCTGGCCTTTGCGCCACTCGTCGCCCACCAGGGCGGGGACGGCATTGTGCAACCACTGTTCGATAAAGCTCATGACTTTCTCCTGGTTTACAACATGTCCTGCACACTAGCAGTAATGTGCCAGCAGGCGAATGCACCACTTTTTCGTTCAACCAGACCACTTTTCTGTTTTACTAACTAAACGGGGAGCATCGTGACGGTAAGAGGATACGGATGGTTTGCCAGGACGTGTTACAGCAGCTCGTAAAGCACTATGCGCAGCAACCTGAGCGCTTGAGTAAACAGGTGCGGTTAGAGCAAGCCTTGAGGCAGGCGGTCACCCAGGCGTGGCCGAACCAAACTCGCCTGCCGTCACACCGGCAGCTAGCAGTAACGCTAGGCGTTGCTCGACACACGCTGTCCCGTGCCATTGCGTCGCTTATCGAAGAAGGCCTGTTGACGACGTTTCATGGCAAGGGCACTTGGAGCTGTAAGAAAGAGGCGTCTGTTGCGCCCACATCAACCACCGTTCAACTTTCAACACGCGCTCAACAAGTGTTGCGCTGGCCAGGGGCGAGCACGGTGCAAAGCGGTGCCTTTGTACCTGGCATACCGGATATCGCCCAGTTTCCTATGCGCAAGTGGCGCCAACTTTATGCCAGCGTTACGGTGCCGCAAAATGCTTTGTTGCTGTCTTATTCCACCGGTGGTTATGGGCCGCTTAAGCGCGCTATTCGTGAATTTCTGGCGCATTGGCGCAACATTCATTGTGATACGGAACAGATCATCATCACCGACGGCACCCATAACGGCATTGAGCTGTGCGCCATGGCATTGGCCGATGTGGGTGGCACCGTGGCGATGGAGTCGCCCTGCTACTGGGGGGCACGCAATGTGTTTACCGCTGCGGGCTTAACGGTTGAGATGGTGCCCTGGTTTCCTGACAAGGGGCATGCTTTTCCGAAGGTGGCTGGCAACATTTCCCTCGCTTATTTGACCGGCTCTCATCATTACCCACTCAGCGTGCCCACCCGCGCGGCTCATAAGCAGCAGTTCTGTGATGCGTTATCGCCCACCTATGTGGTGGAAGATGACTACGAATTCACCCGCGACGATCATACTAATCTGCTGTTTGACCCACATTCGGAACGCCATTTATTGGTGGGTTCATTCTCCAAAATGATGTTTCCAGGCTTACGGCTTGGCTACTTAGTGGTGCCACGGCATTTGGCCGCCCCTATGAACCGTCTGCGCAGCGAGCTATTCCGTGAAGGCCGTATGCTTGAACAAGCGGTACTGGCGCAGTTTATTTTTGACGGCGATTTAGACACTTGGTGTCGTCGTATCCAACCGGAATATTTGGGTCGCCAGCAAGTGCTACATGATCAGCTACGTTTACTGCCTAAGGTGCGCCACGTATCACCACCCAGTAGCGCAATAAGCTTGTGCATCGAATTTGAACCCGGCGTGAACGATGTTGCGCTTGCCCAGGCACTGATGAAAGAACATTTGATTGTGCGTCCACTTAGCCCCGTATGTGCTAAAACAGACCAGAGGGTAGGGCTGGTTATGGGCGTAGGCATGTTGTCAGGGGAAACCTTGGCACGCGAAGCCCAGCGGATTCGCCGCTGTTTAGAGAAGCTACTTCGCTAGTCGAGGTGTTAGAAGAGAGATGTCATTGACTCGATTACCATATTGATAAGCGTATTGATGTAAATTTATTCATAAAAGCTTATTCATAAGAACTTATTTATAAGAACTTGGC
>NZ_AHBC01000053.1:0-1836 GCF_000236625.2 Halomonas sp. GFAJ-1 | reverse complement strand
ATATTTTTACCATATATCTAATAACAAAACTTTACGAAATGTATCTTATAGACAACACTTGGGTGATCCCTTGCTCACTCTTTCTATCTATGAGGACTCCACAATGCCGCAGGAAAACGCAGATGAATTGGTGTATATCATCACAGAGAAAAGCCCCCAATCTCAGCTTTTTGCTGATTATTTACATGAGCATACAGGCTGCACGGTCAGCATTTACTCTCCGGGCATAGCACTTCCCGCGACAACTGCAGAGAGACTGCTGATTCTCATCGACAGTGACCACATCAGTGTTGAGGCACTGCCGGATTGGCAAGATGCGTTGACAGAAACGCTCGCAAAAGCCCCCCTTGCGGCGTTCAACATCCACGATATGGATCACGCATTAGAAGCGCTCTCCTGTGCTCAGTTGAAGGGCGTGTTTTACCGTAATGAAAGCCTCGAAGTTATCTGTAAAGGTATCCATGCACTGATGGAGGGTGACCTTTGGATGTCACGCGACCTGATGGCGAAGCTCATCCTTTTTTATCGCAAGTACCAGAGTAACGCCTTCCGACCAGCGTGCGGCCTTACGAATCGTGAAATGGAAATTATCTCTTTATTAAGCGCGGGCTCATCTAATCAGCAAATAGCTGACAAGCTATTTGTCAGTGAACACACCGTTAAATCTCACCTTTACAACATTTTCAGAAAAATAAACGTGCATAACCGAATTCAAGCACTTAACTGGATACATCAAAACTTGGGGCCAATGTTTCCCTCTGTGGAAACTAACCGCCAGGCACACCGTAACCACTAAGCGTAAGGGCATCATTATGAAGCCGTTAAACTTTAAACAGCTTTTGCTAACTGCTACAGCGATGCTGATATGGAGTGGTGGAACAGCCTATGCTGAAGTACTGAACGATGGCTATTCACCAGGGCAACAGGAACAAACTGAAGTAGAAAATATTAACCAGTTAAGCAGCCAAGATGGCCCTGTCATAGAACAACGCTCAAATGGCTCAGGTAGCAGTGAGCTCACTGGAGTCATGGTCGACCGCACCATCACCATGGCGGGCAAAACCTTTTACCGCGCTTTTAGCCAGCGCGCCATGGATAACTTAATGATAGGTAACTCAACTCTCACTATTCATGAGCGACCTGATGCACGCTGGGGTAGCCAGGTATGGATTATGGATGGCAACCGAATGCACTTCCGAACACAGCTCTCCCCCAGAATAAATGATGCCAGTAATACTGCGGGAGAAGCCGTGCAAATTGTCGAAGAAGCTCTTTTGCGTCATCAGTTGACCTCTGCGCTTACTTCTGACCGAGACTTAGGTAGAGAGGAGATATTCTAATGACCACCTTAACCAAACATGCCAGGATCTATGCCGTTGCTACATTGCTTTTATGTTCTCCTTTAGTAGTCCAAGCGGGTGAATTAATCTATCGGCCACTAAATCCTTCTTTTGGGGGAGACCCCTTTATGGGCAGCTATATGTTAGGTAAAGCCCAGGCACAGGATACGAACACGGACCCTAATGCAAGACGCACCCAACCACTTAGCCCTACCCAACGATTAATTCAAAATTTAGAAAGCCGCCTCATTTCACAGCTTATTTCTGATGTAGGGCGAGGCGAAATAAGCAATGGTGGGTTTGATAGTGATGATTTCAGTGTAGTGGTCAGTGATGCAGGCGGGGAATTAACCGTGCGCGTAGTCGATAAGCTAACAGGCGATGTAACTAGTATCAGTGTTGGTGGGCTTTTTAACCCATGAAGACACTGACGTTTTACTTAAATATATCAAAAAATTAATAGAGCTTTTCATGAATCTTAAAGGGTAAGTTGTCT
>NZ_AHBC01000054.1:0-16434 GCF_000236625.2 Halomonas sp. GFAJ-1 | reverse complement strand
CTTTTCGGTTTTAAAAAAAACTCCTCCTGGCGTTAAAGACCTGAYWSWSBAWDCRWGAMHAWTAGTAAGGCTTTTTTCACTCACCATACAACCCCCTCTGCATCTTGTTTAAATCATCTGCAAGTCCCAGTTCCAATTTCAACCGCTTAGCCTCAAGCCTTTCCCTTTCAGCTCTAGCAGAAAAATACTGCTTTTCGGCTCTCTTTACTATTATATCTTCTTCTACAAAAAATTTGTAATTGATCACATATACACAACAGCACCATATAAAAACACCAAGCGCCAATAACAAAACCAGATCAATAAAAATCGCATAATATATGGCTTGCTGTAATCCAGCCTCAAGCTCACGTAGTATGCTTGCAAATCCCCGATCAAACCCTTCCATCACTTGCGCCCCCTGCGTTTATTTTTCCATTTTTTTAAAAGCTTACTTTCCAACCAGATATAAAAAATGGCTATCCCAGTAAGTGGGATAACCATTTTAATTACCGTATAAAAGATTTCCTTCATTGCATCTTCAGCACCCATTATCCCTGCTCCCTTTTATCCACAATCCCTTCCTCCCTGGAACCATCTATCCACAACCCTTTGGGCTAGTCGGTATCCGTTCCCGTTTTCTTCAACGTGCTGCGTGCCCTCTCTATATCGGGGCTTATTTAGCCGCATCGTTTTTTATTTGAGAATGCCCAATTAGGCCCGTAGTTGGCTTAGACGATAACACACTTGCCAGCGGCGTATAGAGGCGCGCGCAGTCTCGTTCGAGGGAATATAAGCAGGAGTCGCCTCTTGGCGTGGAAGAGGCCTAGCAATGGGGAAACAAGGGGATACAGAGTACACGAACAGTAGAAGCGTATTTCGCACATACGAAAAAGCCGCCCTATTAAGGCGGCTTGATCATTATCTCTAACGCTTTGCTTTATAACCACTTTAAGTGGTGCCGACACCAGGAGTCGAACCCGGGACCTACTGATTACAAGTCAGTTGCTCTACCAACTGAGCTATGTCGGCGCTTCACGTTTTCTTGAGAATTTGACTGGTTTACGTTTAAGCTAGTCAGTCAACAAGAAATTTTGTTAGCAATGGCTGGGGTACCAGGATTCGAACCTGGGAATGCCGATACCAAAAACCGGTGCCTTACCACTTGGCGATACCCCAACATTTGGTGGCCAGAGACGGAATCGAACCGCCGACACGGGGATTTTCAATCCCCTGCTCTACCAACTGAGCTATCTGGCCGCTGCCAACGGTGCGTATTAAACTAAAAACGCCGCTTTTCGTCAACACCTTTGTGAAACTTTCTTTCTAGTCACACGGTTAGGGCAGTCTTATTTCTGGTGATAAAAGAATAAAAGCCACGCCATTCGTGGCTTTTAGAGCTTTTTGTTAGCAGCGAAGTCGCATAGTACTTATTGCATCAGGCTTGCGTGGGTGGCACGTAGCCTTCTGCTTGGTCGGTTGTTTCGTTATCCAGGTAGCGCTGCATTTGGTCCATCAGGTAGGCGCGCGCCTCGGGTTCCAACATATTTAAGTGCTTTTCATTGATTAGGCGCGTCTGTAGCGCCTGCCACTCTTCCCACGCTTGTTTGGAAACCGTGGCCTGGATCTCTTGGCCCTGCTTACCTGGTAGCGGTGGAAATGGGAGCGCGGGCAGCTCTTTTTGGTACTTGCGGCAGAAAACCATCTGGCTCATGAGGTGCTCCTACTTATGGTGTTAAGGAAATAATGGCCGTGTACAACGCGTAAAGGCACGTAGCGTTAGCGCGATGGCCCCGGCGTTGGGTCTAGGGCAAACGGCACCCGCTGGCTTAGCAGCGCTTTTACCGGTGCGGCTAAACCTAGCGAAGGTGGGTGATTGACGTCATACCATACGCCGTCTTCACGAATACCGCCTAGCCTATCGCAACTGACCGGCTGTGGCGTAATAACGAGACGGAAATGACTAAACGTATGAGTGAAGCTCGGCAGCGCTGCATGGCGCTCAGGGGCTACCACATGGTCTTCTAACCAGTCGTTCAGCGCAGCGTGTGTCTCAAATTGAGGTAGGCTCCATAAGCCGCCCCACAGGCCGCTAGGCGGCCGTTGTGCTAGCCACACCCGCCCTTCTCTGTCGCTCAGCATTAACATGATGGTTTCACGCTGAGGCAGGGCTTTTTTAGGCTTGGATTCAGGAAATCGCTGCGGCTCGCCTTGGGCATAGGCACGGCATACATCGTTAAACGGGCAAAGCGGGCAGTCCGGCTTACTACGCTTACACAGCGTTGCGCCGAAATCCATCATTGCTTGAGTAAAGTCAGCTAGGCGTGTCTTGGGCGTGTAGTACTCGGCAAGGGCCCAAAGTTCGCGCTCAACCGCGGGCTTACCTGGCCATCCGGCAATAGCGTGCAGGCGAGTGAGCGAGCGTTTGACGTTGCCATCTAAAATCACCGCTCGTTGGCCAGTACTTTGGGCAATGATGGCGCCAGCGGTAGAACGGCCGATGCCAGGCAACGCCATCAGCGCCTCAACACTTTCAGTGGGTAGCGCGCCGCTATGCTCGTGTAGCGCGACTTGGGCTGCTTTATGCAGGTTGCGGGCACGGGCGTAATAGCCAAGCCCCGTCCACAGGTGCAGTACCTCATCTTGGGGCGCCTTCGCTAGCGCCTCTAAGGTAGGAAAGCGCGCCATAAACCGTTCAAAGTAGGGTATTACCGTGGCAACTTGGGTTTGTTGCAGCATAATTTCTGATACCCACACCCGGTAGGCACTGCGCGGCGTCTGCCACGGTAAGTCATGACGGCCATGCTGATCGAACCAGTTGAGCAAGCGGCGTTGGAACGCTTCCGCCTCTATGCACGGCGTCGGAATATCAGCCATACGAATTCCTTGGGACGATAACTACGAAAAAAAGCGCCGGCATGATTAGGGCCGGCGCAGCATCTATTGCATCTTCAGACGGTGCCTGAAGGTTTAGTTGAACAGGCGGCGAATACCTTCTCGCAGTTCCTGGCCAGCGCCTTCTCCTAGGCGCTCATCAATACGGTCTAGGGAGTCGCCTAACCGCCCTTCAAGCTCTTCGGACACTCGGCTACCGGCTTCATCACGCAGCAGGCCCACTACCGAAGCTTGGAAGGCGTCACGGTCAAAGCGGCACCATTGGGCTTTGTCATCCCCTATGTGGCCTTCACATAGCATGGGAAGGGGCAGGTCTGCTAAACGCGGGTTCACTTGGCAGGCGGCGTCGGCAGTGTCGACCAAACGAGCATTCGCGCGGGTAACGAAATCCATGCTCGTAAGGTTGAACTCACCTTCACCCTGGACATTGATACCTGGCAACGTGATCAGCAGATCATCGCTAGCCACTACGCCATTGCGCACGTTCAGAGTGGCATCAAAGCGCTCAAAGCGTGTATCGGTATGCCAGTCACGTAGCGTGCCTTCTCCCTCTAACTGGGCCACAAGTTCACACATTTCCCGGGAGATATTGGTTTCTAAAATTGCGCCATCATTTAGCCTAGCGGTTAGCTCGCCATTAAGGTTACTGGTAAGCACTTCGCGGGTATTGCCTTGGGTGGTGAGCGCACCTTCCAAGTTGAAGCGCCCACGCAGCGGCGAATCGCCCTCACTAAAGGTTTCAATGAGTGGCGCAACCTGCACGTTGACAATACGGGGGGAGAACTGCCATTGGAGCCTGCTCTCACTGGCATCAAGCCCCCCAGTGGCATTGAGTTCGCCGCCATAAAAGCGCGACTCGAATGCGGATAGCTGATGAACGCCATCGGCACCCCGTAGCTGAAGGCGCGGCTCATCAAACGTTAGCCCAGCCAATTGGAGTTGGCTAAGGCGCAGGTCGCCCTCCAAGTCCAGCGTACGCAGCCACTCCTGGGGCAGCAGTGCGCCCTCTGTTTGGGCAAAGGCTTTACGCAGCAAACCACGGCTGGCTTGCTGAGCCGTCACCCGCCCTGGCAAGTAGTGATCCAGGTTGAGTTGGTCGCCTTCTAAATTGAAGTTTAGCTGCGTGCCGTCAAGCGCTGCGGATGCGGCGCCGGTGAAGGTACTGCTGTCCACTACTAAGGAGAGGCGAGGCAGGGAAACTTGCTGCATATTGCCTTCAACCGGGCTGGTCATCGCCACATCACTAAGCGCTGCTTTATTGGTGGTATTAAGCGTAATACCTGCCCGTGAGAGCCAAGGCCTCAGAGTGAAGGGCGCGGCGGTCAGCTGCCCCCGATACTGCGGCGCCTCCAGCCACTGCTCAACATTCAAGTGACCACTCACCCGTAGGCCATCTGGCCCGGTAAGCTGAGCATCTTTTAACTGAGCCGTTTGTGCGCCCCAGTTACTCTCCAAGCCAAAGGCAAGGGAAAGCGCAAGGCTGCCCTGCCAGTTTTCCGGGTGACGCAGCCCGGCCTCTAACACACCTTCATTGATGGTAAGTTGCTGCTCGCCCATGCGGGCAACCATTTCCGACGCTTTTAAACTTAGCTGCTGTGGGTCGCTCTCATTAGCGCGCCGAGTGCGTGTGGTTAGCTGGGTATTTTCAAAGGTTAAACGCTCTTCATCTAACGCCAACCGCAGGCGAGTTTCCAGGCTCACCTCACTGGTTAGCTCGGGCGTACGCTCTAACGCTTCCGCATCCAAACGATTGTGTTTGGTGAGGGTAAACATCGCTTTTAATGGAAACGAGCGCACAGGATTGACGTTGCTACCGGAAATATTAAGGGGCTGCACCCGCCACAGTGCTTGGCTTTGCTCGTCACGGAAGCGAATGTCGGCGCCTTTTACTTCTACGTTTGCAATATTAAGTACCACGGAAAGGTTGCCCGCATCAGCATGGGGGCCAGCACTTGCTGGCGCCAGCACGGTTTCAGCAGCGTCGTTATCTTGTTCAGCTAAGCGGTCAAGCAGCGGCTGCCAGTTACCCTCACCCTCTGCATTACGCTCAAGGTTGAGCCGCATACCGTCGAGGGTTAACCCATCAACGGCGATCTCACCTCTTAGTAATGGCGCAAAGGCAACGCTCACCTCTGCGCGTTCAATGGCAGCAAAGGAAGCATCATCGGGCGACTGCTCTGGCAGCCACGCGCGCGCGCGCTCAACGCTAACGCCAATACGTGGGTAAAATGACCAACTAATCGGGCCTTCAAGTGACAGGTTAAGCCCCGTTTGCTCTTCCACAACAGTGGTTAAACGGGGCTTGAAGTCCTCTGGGTCTAAAAAAGTGGTGACATACACCACAGCCGCCACTGCGGCGATGGCGAGAATACCAATCGCCGCCAGCAAAATACGTAATAGCTGTCTCATTTACCCTTTTCCTTGTGGGTCTAGCTCAACAAAGTCGCTGGTGGCCGGGGCGCCTGGCTCGGGGGGCTGCTCGCTGGCCACTGGCCGGTAACCCATTTTAGAGAGCAGAACACGGTCAGCAAGCGGAAGCGTTGTGGTGGCGATACGCAAAACCCGCCCCTCTTGTTTTGCTTGCTCGCCTAATAAAGCCATTAGCCGTGTGCCTACCCCTCGGCGCCGGGTAGTTTTTCGTACACACAGCTGAGAAAGCCACCACGCACGGTCAGCGGCATCTTGTACGGCTACTGCGCCTAACAAGCGGTCGTTGAAATGTGCGCAGGCAAAAAAACGTGGCTCTTTTAAATACTGCTCTATGAAAGGCATGACCGTTGGGGCAGGCATACGTTCTTGAGGGGCATCTTCGTAAATGCGCACCAAGTCGATCCGCACCTGTTCTTCAGCTTCCCAACGGGCCTGGTCGACATACTGCAGTGTCACCGGCATGGTGAAATCCTCTTTGCCAACGCAGCAAGGCTGCTATTTTACCGCCTCAAAAGGCGGCTACATTTCGCGCATTGTAGCGGATGGGGCCGCCGATTCTCTATAATGGTCGCTTTGGCCGAAGGTTATGCCTTGATTATACGGCGGTGAAGTCGCCTACTAGCCACCGACACCCCCTCAGAGTGCGCCCCAGCGCAGGAGATGCAACATGTCAGCGCGTATTGCCACGGTAAGCCGTGACACCAACGAAACGCAGATTACGGTCAGCGTCAACCTTGATGGCGAAGGCCGCCTGCGCTGTGAAACCGGCGTCCCGTTTCTTGACCACATGCTTGATCAAGTGGCGCGACATGGGATGGTGGATCTCGATATTCAGGCTAACGGTGACCTGCATATTGATGACCACCACACGGTTGAAGACCTGGGCATTACCCTAGGCCAAGCGTTTCACCAAGCAATCGGCGATAAACGCGGCATTTACCGCTACGGTCACGCCTATGTACCGCTTGATGAAGCACTCTCTCGGGTAGTGATTGATTTTTCTGGCCGTCCAGGGCTTTTCATGAATGTCGACTTTACCCGGGATACTATTGGCCGGATGGATACTCAACTCTTTTGGGAGTTTTTCCAGGGCTTTGTGAACCATGCGCGTGTCACGCTGCATATCGACAATGTAAAAGGCTTTAATGCTCACCACCAGGCTGAAACTATTTTTAAAGCCTTTGGCCGTGCGCTGCGCATGGCGGTGGCAGAAGACCCACGCATGGCGGGCCAAATGCCGTCTACCAAAGGAAGCTTATAATGCTGAGCACGCTTTCTAACGGTCTGGTTGCTAGTGGCTGCTTGCCCGCAACAATAAGGAGCGCTTCATGACCATTGCGGTAATCGATTATGGAATGGGCAACCTGCACTCTGTGGCAAAGGCGCTTGAACACGTCACCCATGAAAATGTGATTATCACCCGCGACCCACGGCGCATTCTTGGCGCCACGCGCCTAGTGCTACCCGGCCAGGGCGCCATTCGCGACTGTGTCGGCGAGCTTGAGCGCACCGAACTGCGTGGTTTAGTGGACGATATTCTTAGCCGCCAAGCTAAACCCTTGCTGGGCATCTGCGTTGGTCAACAGATGTTGATGGAGCGCAGCGAAGAGAATGGTGGCGTAGACTGCCTAGGCTTTTTTCAAGGTAGCGTTGACCGCTTTCCAGCCAATATGCGCGACGAGCATGACCAGCGCTTAAAAGTCCCTCACATGGGTTGGAACCTTGTTGCCCAGCACCATGACCACCCGCTATGGGCAGGCATTGACGATTACGAGCACTTCTACTTTGTGCATAGTTACTTCGTAAATGCAGCTGACGACGCTCAGATGTTCGGCACCACCCAGTATGGCAACGTTAACGCCCACGTGGCGATTGGCCGAGACGCCACCTTTGCTGTGCAGTTCCATCCAGAAAAAAGCTCCCGTGCAGGCCTTCGCCTGCTAGAAAATTTTGTCACCTGGACGCCCTGAGAGGTTTCACTATGTTGATAATTCCCGCGATTGATCTCAAAGACGGCCAGTGTGTGCGTTTAAAACAGGGCCGCATGGAAGACTCAACGTCCTACGGCGATGACCCAGTAGCAATGGCTGCCCGCTGGGTTGAAGCGGGCGCTCGACGCCTTCACTTGGTAGACCTCAACGGTGCTTTTGAAGGCAAGCCGGTCAACGGTGATGCGGTCACCGCCATTGCCCGCGCTTACCCTAACCTACCCATTCAGATTGGCGGCGGTATTCGCACCGCTGAAACCATTGAGCACTACCTCAGCGCGGGTGTCTCTTACGTCATTATTGGCACAAAAGCTGTTAAAGAGCCGGAGTTCGTTAGTGAAATGTGCCGCGCTTTCCCCGGCCACATTATTGTTGGTCTAGATGCTAAAGATGGCTATGTGGCCACCGACGGCTGGGCAGAAGTCTCATCTATTAAGGCAACCGAGCTTGCCAAGCGGTTTGCTAACGACGGCGTTTCCAGCATTGTTTATACCGACATCGCCCGGGATGGCATGATGCAGGGCGTGAACGTTGAAGCCACCGCCGCGCTTGCCCGCGAAGGCGGCCTGCCGGTGATTGCCTCAGGCGGCGTAACCAACCTGGATGACATTCACGCGCTTTGCGACGTAGCGGATAGCGGCATTCTAGGCGCCATTACCGGCCGCGCCATTTATGAAGGCAGCCTAGATGTAGCAGACGCCCAGCGCTTGAGCGATCAACTGACGGGAGGCCACAAATGAGCTTATCCAAGCGCATTATTCCCTGCCTGGATGTAGATGCTGGGCGCGTGGTGAAAGGCGTTAACTTTATAGGTATTCGCGATGCAGGCGACCCCGTTGAAATCGCTCAGCGCTATAACCTGCAAGGCGCCGACGAAATTACGTTTTTAGACATTACCGCCAGCCACGAAGACCGCGCGACAACGGTTGAAATGGTCGAACGCATCGCTGGCGAAGTGTTTATTCCCCTCACTGTTGGTGGCGGTATTCGTACTTGCGATGATATTCGCACCATGCTGAACGCGGGCGCCGATAAGGTCTCAATCAATACCGCCGCAGTGACCAACCCAGAGTTTGTTCGGGAAGCCGCTGAGCGCTTTGGCAGTCAGTGCATTGTGGTCGCCATTGACGCTAAAAAGGTCTCCAAAGACGGCGAACCAGACCGTTGGGAAATTTTTACCCACGGTGGACGGCGACCTACTGGGCTGGATGCCGTTGAGTGGGCCAAAAAAATGGTCGACTTTGGCGCAGGCGAACTGTTGCTCACCAGCATGGACCGCGATGGCACGAAAATTGGCTTTGACCTGGGGGTTACCCATGCGATTTCCGAAGCGGTGAGCGTACCGGTGATTGCCTCTGGCGGCGTGGGCAACTTGGATCACCTTGTCGATGGTGTACTCAAAGGCGGTGCTGATGCGGTGCTGGCAGCGAGCATTTTCCACTTTGGTGAATACACAATTCCCGAAGCAAAGCGCTATATGGCGGAACGCGGCATTGAAATGCGGCTCTAGGAGTTTGTCATGCCCCGCGCTTATCCATGGATAGGTGGGTTGGCAGGAATTTGGCTGAGTGCGACTGCCTCAGCCTTCTCTATGCCCGACTGGCCCCCCGCACTGGAACTTGATCATATGCTGGTACAAACCAGCCTATTAACGCGCCACTTCGATCCAGACCCAGAACACACGAATCAACAAAACTTAGTGAGTATTGAGTTGCACAACCCTGACCGTTGGTTAGCCGGGGCTGCGTGGTTTAAAAACTCCTTCGACCAGCCAACGTGGTACTTCTACGGTGGCCGTGAATTCCCGCTGGGCCAGTTAACCGAGAACATTCAGCTAAGAGCCAAACTAACGGGTGGCTTGCTGCGCGGTTATAAAGGTGAGTATCGCGACAAAATCCCTTTTAACCGTTATGAAATTGCCCCAGCTGCACTGCCTAGCATTGGCATACAGTGGGGGCATTTTGAATCGGATCTTATCGTTTTTGGCACTGCAGGCATGATGGTAGTGGCAGGCTGGCGCTTTTAATCAACCGGCTACTCGTCCTCTTCGTTGAGTGACAACCCTAAGTTGCTAATACCGCCGTTGCGACCCAACTGACGAATCTCTTTGAGCGATGCTTTGGTGATCGGCTCACTTACGGCCTCAAGCACTGCATCCTGGTAGTCATTTTCATCCGCCATGAGTGGGTGGTCGCGAATAATCAGCGCAAGCGCCTGGGCATCCTCTTCGCCTTCGGTCAGCTCAATAAAAGCACGCACCCCAGCCCGAGAAGTACGGCTAACATCCAGCACGGCTTCGGCGGATTCGCCCTGCAGCGTATCAAGCAGTGCAGAAAGCGAGACCACGGCATCTAACGCCCGGCGGGCACCAAAGCTGTCGTCTTCTTCCGGCGGCTCACATTCGGCTAGTTTTTCTGCCTGGCGTGCAAAGTCGATGCTAGCGTTGGGTACACTTAGGCGCTCCCATACTAAACTGAGCACTGTACGCAGCGTGTGGCCGTCGCCATGGCCCGTGGTTTGCTCATACAGCGCATAATTGGGCAGCAGCCGCTCGCAAAGTGCGGCCATAAAGGCTTGCTGAGCGGGCAACGGCAAGAGTTGCAGCCGCTGATAAAATCCTAAAGGTTTAGCCACCATGCTGATTTCCTGATTCACGATATTGGTGAAATGAACGCTATACGTTATCGTCGTATAGTCGCGACGGGAAGCCCCACCGCGTTTGATGTGCCGGCCGGCGAGGAGATTATTATGCATATTCATCTGCTACAGCACGGCCCTGACCATGGCCCCGCTCGTCTTACCGACTGGCTTGAGAGCATGGGTCATAGTTACACCGTCTTTCATCTTTATGCGGGCGAACTTACACCACGCCTTGGTGAATGCGATGCCCTTATTGTACTCGATGGCCCAGAGCAGTTGTTAAGTGAGCCACCCCGTTGGTTTAAAGCCGAAAAGAAACTGATCAACCGCTATTTGGATGGCCAAAAACCCTTGCTGGGTATCGGATTGGGAGCACTGTGGACAGCGGAGGCTCTCGGCGCGGTGGTAGCGCCCGGCACCTACCCTGAAACTGGCTGGCATCAGATCATCCTGGCCCCAGAGAGCACCATCGACTTACCTGAGCAGTTCGAAGCGTTTTTATGGCACCGCTATGTATTTAGCCTGCCGGATGAGGCGCTGCCGCTAGGGGGGAGTGCAGCGGCACCGCTGCAAGGGTTTTCGTGGGATGCAGGGCGCGTGGTGGGCCTTCTGTGCCACTTAGAAGTTACGCGCGCTAGCGTAGCAGCCCTGCTTGAACACGCTCAACGTCCCCAACCAAAAAGCGGTGCTACTGGCTACTTTATCCAAACAGACCAACAAATATTCGAAGATCCCACCCGCTTTATCCGTTTAGCACCACTGCTTGATCGCGTGATGACTCAGTGGCTGAAAGCCGCCTAAATAACCCGTCAGAGACAAAGCCCCCGCCGCTAAGCACTCTACTGATCCACGCCCCACTGCTTAGCGGCGTCTAAACAGCTCTCCCAGTCACCCACGTGCAGCTCAACGGGCAAGCTATCGCGCTGCTTTTCAAGATGATAGCGGTAAAGCGGGTCGTAATATTCGGTGAGCAGCGGGGCAAGCCACGCCTCGTGAGCCTGCACATCGCCTTTTGCATGAGCACTGAAGGCCATACGCTGTAGCCGCTGCAACCGCTGTAAACGGGCGTTGCCTAACCGCTTAGCTAAACGCTCAAGGGCGTTGGCTAATTGGTTCTGCATTCGTTGCCACCCTTCTTGTTGCCCATAATGGGCGGTATAACCCTGCTCAAGGGCTTCAATATAGTCTCGCCGCAACTGATCCAGTCGCCAGTCCAACGGCATTTCAATACGGATACGCGGTGCCTTCTGCAGTGCTTGCCAAAACGTTAGTGGAATATTAGCGTTGCCAATTTGGCGCGACTCATCTTCTGCCACCAGCTTATCTGGCAACCCGATTAAACGCTTGGCTAAGGCGTGCTCAAAATCGATTTGGGTGGCGGGCTCTTCCGGCTGACGCCCAAACGCGGAGCCTTTGTGCTTGGCAAATCCTTCTAAATCAATGCCATTAAGCAGTTGGTTGATCAGCTGTGTTTTGGCGCAGCCGGTGAGCCCCGCAACCACTAAAATAGGCTGCTCAGCGGCGGCGTCTATGCGCTGACAGAGCTTGTGGCGCAGCGCTTTCCAGCCACCGTCTATACGCGGCCTTTGAACACCTGCTTCCGCTAGCCATTGCTGTGCAATTTGCGAACGTAACCCGCCCCGAAAGCAATAAATAACGGCGTCTGGGTAGCGGTCAAGGTAGGCCTGCCAAGCGGCAATACGCGCTTGCTTTGCCTCCCCGCCGACCAAGCATTCTCCTAGCGCAATCGCAGCAGCCTGACCCTGCTGTTTATAAGTAAGGCCCACTTGGTGACGCTCTTCATCGACCATTAGCGGTAAATTAACCGCACCGGGCAGGCTGCCCTGGGAAAACTCTACCGGGGCGCGTACATCAATTAACGGCTGGCCTTCCCCAATAAGATCTAACGATGCTGGGATGGTAGGGAGGGTCATCCAATAACCTCTATTTGCGCGTCTCCCTGGGGTGCTTTCATCACGCCAAAGGGCACTAGGGTTATGCCATGATCACGCCCGATACGTTCAACATCGTCCTCCCAGGCCGGATCAACGCTAATCAGCAGACCGCCCGAGGTTTGTGGGTCGCATAGCCACTGCCAGTGGGGGTCGTCCATCGCAGGCAGCGCCTTCCCAAGGGCGTCACGGTTACGTTGCGTACCTCCGGGCACCGCCCCCTGGCGACGATAGGCTTCAGCTTCGGCTAGACGTGGAAGGCGGCGAAAGTCAATTTGAGCCATCACCCCGCTGGCACTGCACATTTCTGCCAAGTGCCCTGCTAAGCCAAAGCCGGTCACATCGGTCATCGCATTGACCCCCTTCACCTTGGCTAGATCAATACCAATATTGTTAGGCTTGAGCATTGTTTCACGGGCAAGGCCGTGATGCCCCGCTTCCAATAAGCCACGTTTTTCAGCGGTGGTTAATAACCCAACCCCTAGGGATTTAGTTAAGAACAGCATATCGCCGGGCTTAGCCTGGCTATTGAGTTTTAAGTTAGCGAGGTCTACCAACCCATTGACCGCTAGGCCAAACATTGGCTCTGGGGCATCTATCGAGTGGCCCCCTGCCAGAGCAACACCCAGCTCACGGCAGACTGCCTGGGCACCGGCTATTACATCGCCGGCAATTTCAGGGCTGAGCTTATCCAACGGCCAGCCCAAAATACCCAGCGCCATGACCGGTGTGCCGCCCATGGCATAAACATCGCTAATCGCATTGGTGGCGGCTATCCGACCAAAATCGAAGGGGTCATCGACAATGGGCATAAAAAAGTCGGTCGTTGCGATCATGCCCCGGCCATCGCCCAGGTCATACACCGCGGCATCTTCACGCCCCTGGTTCCCCACAATTAGCCGCTTATTGCCAGCCCCTGGCCCCGCTTTGGCAAGTATGCTGTCCAGTATGTCAGGGGCAATTTTGCAGCCGCAGCCCGCTCCGTGGCTATATTGGGTTAACCGAATCGTGCTCATGATGCCTCTCCTTATTCTTTAACTTAATCCTTACATTAGCTTCGTAGCCGTTACTCAACAAAGCCATCACATTCAGCATAGCTTACGCTAGAGCGCGTCTAGGGCATCGCTCAATTTATCGACCGGGATAACCTCCATCCCCTTTGGAGCCTGTTTTGGCGCATTGGCCCGGGGCACAATAGCGCGTAAAAATCCGTGCTTTGCCGCCTCGGAAATACGCTCTTGGCCGCTTGGCACAGGGCGGATCTCTCCTGACAAACCCACTTCGCCAAATACCACCAGCTCTTTGGGCAGGGCGCGGTTTTGTAGGCTAGAGACCACTGCGAGCAGCACTGCAAGGTCAGCACTGGTTTCAAGTACCTTCACCCCACCCACGACATTGAGAAAGACATCCTGGTCGCCCGTAAATAGTCCGCCATGGCGATTAAGCACCGCCAGTAGCATTGCTAGGCGATTTTGATCTACCCCTACCGCCACGCGGCGAGGATTACCCAGTGCAGACTCGTCTACCAATGCCTGTACCTCAACCAAAATAGGCCGTGTGCCTTCCCAAACCACCATCACCAGGCTACCTGGCGCTTGCTGCTCCGGGCGAGAAAGAAAGATCGCGCTGGGGTTTTTCACCTCTTTTAAGCCTTGCTCCAGCATCGCAAAGACGCCTAGCTCATTCACCGCACCAAAGCGGTTTTTTTGCCCACGCAGAGTACGAAAGCGTGAGTCGGCACCGCCTTCAAGCAGTAGCGAAGCATCAATCATATGCTCAAGCACTTTAGGCCCCGCGAGAGTGCCGTCTTTGGTCACATGGCCTACCAGCAGCAGGACGGTATTGGTTTGCTTGGCAAAGCGCGTCAAGGCAGCCGCAGACTCACGCACCTGAGCCACCCCACCCGGTGTCGAGCTGATATCTTCAAGGTGCATCGTTTGGATAGAGTCGATGACTAAAATCTCAGGATTTTCGCGATCCGCCACGGCCAAAATAGTTTCGACGCTGGTTTCAGCCAGCATTTGCAGCCCACTAGTGGGTAACTGCAGACGGTGTGCTCGCATGGCAACTTGAGAAAGCGACTCTTCACCAGTGACATATAAAATACGCCGCTGCTGAGCCAGCTTACAGGCCGTCTGAAGCAGCAGCGTGGACTTACCTGCCCCAGGGTTGCCCCCCAGCAGTACTGCAGAGCCAGGCACCAAACCACCGCCCAAGACACGATCAAACTCGGCAAAGGTTGAGGACAAGCGTGGCACTTCGCTTAGATCTACATTGCTCAGATCTACGACGTCCCGGGATAAGTCGCCTGCGTAACCACTCCTGCCGGTGGCAGCACCGCTGCCAGGCCGCGCACTGGCCAAACGAATCTCGCTAAGCGTATTCCACTCCTGGCAGCTGTTGCATTGGCCCTGCCACTTTCGATACTCAGCACCGCATTCGGTACATACAAAGGCACTTTTCGCTTTCGCCACCGCCATTTTGCTCCTGTCGAATTCTCTGCGGGCAGAAAAACAAAAGGCGGCCAGTGGCCGCCTTTACACGTTACATTCGCACTACTGACGCTGTAATTGCAGCATCTCTCCATTTTCAAAACGACGACGCTCAGGGTCAATTAGCTCAAGCGTGCGCTCATCAATACGCATGAAGTAATAGATCTGACCATCGCCATCTGGCGTCAGCTCATATACCGTGGCATCTGGATCAGAAGGTGTCCCCCTCAGCACTTCCCAGTTGCCCGCATAGTTTTCATCCGGGGGTGTTTGGGGATGGTTACGGTAAGTTGCGTCTAACGTGAACGTCCTTTCTTCCGGAGCGCTCGCCTCTTCGCCCGTCAAGTGTACATCTAGGTCGATGCCGTCACAGTTACGACACGGCAGTGTGCCCTGGTAGTTAACCTGTGATCCGCTGATACCTGCCTCTTCGCGCTGTTCCGTTGGGCCAGCTGCGCAGCCCACCAGCAGTGCCAACATAGCCGAACCGGCTAGCAAACTCCTGAATTGCATTGGGTGTCTCCTTATCGTGTTGGACATACATTTTTTTCGCGCGCTTATGACAGCATAACCGCTACAAGGTGCAACGCCCACCCCTAGTCAAGATGGATGAGAGGTTATGGCCCTCCGATATTGGAATGCTTGCGCTCTGACAGCCATCAGGCGACCATGTTGCCATTACTGCTAGGATAATCAGGTTACCCTTATGAGCCAATACTGGAGTCCCGCCGTTAGGGAATTAACCCCTTACGTGCCGGGTGAACAACCCCGTGAACGTGTCATCAAGCTGAATACCAATGAAAACCCGTACCCGCCTGCCCCTGGGGTGAGCGAAGCGCTGCGTGAGTACGCCACTGATCACCTGCGTCTTTATCCAGACCCCACCTCAAGAGCGCTACGTGAAGCCCTTGCCACCACCTATGGCGTAAGCGTAGAGGAAACATTCGTAGGCAATGGCTCTGATGAAGTACTGGCTTTTGCCTTCCAGGCTTTTTTCTGCCACGACGCGCCGTTAGACGTACCGTCAATCACCTACAGCTTCTATCCTGTTTACGCCAATTTATACGGTATCACGCTGCGCAAGCACCCGCTGAACGCTAAGTGGGAAGTTGACACCGATGCCCTTGCCAACGCCTCCGAGCGCAGCGGCGTTATTTTTGCTAATCCCAACGCACCCACCGGACACGCCCACTCCCTTGAGACTATCGAAGCACTGCTCAAGCGAGTGAGAGATCGCGTGGTGTTAGTGGACGAGGCGTACGTGGACTTTGGCGCAGAGAGTGCGGTGGCCTTAATTAACCGCTATCCCAATTTACTTGTTACTGGAACATTCTCAAAGTCCCGTAGCCTAGCAGGCTTACGGCTAGGCTACGCCATTGGTTCGCCTGAGCTGATTGAGGGCCTACAGCGAGTGAAAGACTCGTTTAACTCCTACCCAGTAGATAGCTTGGCGAGTTTAGTGGGAATTGAGGCGCTTAAAGACACACAGCATTTTAACGCCTGCCGGGATAATGTGATTGCCACACGCGAACGCACCCGCCAACGGCTTGAGCACCTCGGCTTTGAGGTGCTACCTTCAAAAGCCAACTTTTTGCTAGCTCAGCATGACAAATTTGAGGGCGCACAGCTGTTTGCAGGCCTTCGCGAACGGGGAGTACTGGTACGTCACTTCAACACTGACATACTCAACAACTTCCTGCGCATCACCATCGGTACCGATGATGAAATGGATAGCTTAATAGAGGCACTGGAAGCGATCTGCCGCTAATCCAAGCGCTCCCTGTTAGAACCTTTTCAGCCCTACTGCTGCTCGCAGTAGGGCTTTTTATTTGCGGCTAACTAATATTTAACTAATATTTCTAAGCAAAAAAAATCCCCCAAGGCATCAGCCCCGGGGGATTTTTCTTAATAAGTGCCTGACGATGACCTACTCTCGCATGGGGAGACCCCACACTACCATCGGCGCTAAGCGGTTTCACTGCTGAGTTCGGCAAGGGATCAGGTGGTTCACGCTCGCTATGGTCGTCAGGCGTAACTTTTAATGTACATCATGCTGAT
>NZ_AHBC01000055.1:0-78651 GCF_000236625.2 Halomonas sp. GFAJ-1 | reverse complement strand
TCCTGGTGGTTGTCAACCGCTATTTTCAATGACTGGATTCAGCGAACGAGGCGAGCCATACAACCGCTCTAACCTACTGACAAACCGAAGGTTTTCACCTTCATTCACCGCTGGTAACGCTTGGCGTCCCCGGCAGCGGATGCGTACTTTACGGATTCGCTGCCGACTTGGCAAGGGCTTTAGAGAGAAAAATTATCAAAAAGTTCAAATAAGCGTCACACGGGCGTAACGCTTCTTGCCTGCCTGGATAACGTACACCTTATTAGTCGCCAACATTGTGTCTTGAGCAACCACCTCGCCATCCACTTTGACACTGCCGTTTTTCAGCATGTCTTTGGCCTGAGCGCTGTTCTTGGTGAGGCCAGAGCGGTTGAGCACTGCTGCAATGGGTGCCTGCTCACTACCTTCGAAATCTACTTCTACCTCAGGCAGGTCTTCCGGCAATTCACCGTCAGCCAGTTGGTTACCCGCCGACTTGTGGGCATTCGCAGCGGCTTCATCACCGTGATAGCGGGCAATTAGCTCGCGGGCCAGCTCCATTTTCACATCACGAGGGTTCGCCCCCTGCTCGACACTCTGCTTAAGCGTTTCTATCTCTTCGTTGGATTTCAAAGAGAGCAGCTCGAAGTAGCGCCACATCAAACTGTCAGGCATAGAGACGAGCTTATTGAACATCGACCCTGGCGTTTCATCGACACCGACATAGTTGCCCAATGACTTGGACATCTTCTGCACGCCGTCCAAGCCTTCAAGCAGCGGCATGGTAATAACGACCTGCGGCTCTTGACCAAAGTGCTTTTGAATTTCGCGGCCCATGAGTAGGTTGAATTTCTGGTCAGTACCACCCAGCTCCACGTCTGCCTCAAGGGCCACTGAGTCGTAGCCTTGCACGAGGGGGTAGAGAAATTCATGAATGGCAATTGGCTGATTAGCTTTATAGCGCTTTTCAAAATCATCGCGCTCAAGCATCCGAGCCACAGTGCTCTGCGCCGCTAACTCAATCATTTTGGCGGCAGTAAGTTCACCAAACCATTCAGCATTAAAACGCACCTCGGTTTTCTCAGGGTCGAGGATTTTAAACACCTGCTCTTTATACGTTTCCGCGTTGGCTTTTACATCGGCTTCGGTCAGCGGCTTACGCGTTACGTTTTTACCGGTAGGGTCGCCAATGCGCCCCGTAAAGTCACCAATGAGGAAGATAACCGTATGCCCCAGATCTTGGAACTGGCGCATTTTGGTCAATAAGACACTGTGCCCCAGGTGTAGATCAGGTGCGGTGGGGTCAAAGCCAGCCTTAATACGCAGCTTACGGCCAGAGGCCAGCTTCTTCTTCAGCTCGTCCTCAACCAGGATTTCGTGCGTACCCCGCGCTAGCAGCGCTAGCGTCTGATCCACCTCACTCATTGCCTCTCTCCACAAAATGCGCGCTCTTTTAAGAGCCGCCAGATGATAAATAGCCGACGATGTTACCATGCCCAACGGTCTTGGTTGAGCCTTCAAATCGTTTCAAATGAGTCACTTTATGAAAACACCCGTTGCTTCGCCGCGTTACTATATTGGCTTGATGTCAGGCACTAGCTTGGATGGTGTTGATGCGGCCCTCGTCGCCATCGCACCCGACTCACAGCCTAAGTTGATGGGTACCCATGCAGCACCTATGCCAGAAACATTGCGATCGTTGCTGCTAACGCTGTGTCACGCAGAGCACGTGAGTTTTGCCAAATTAGCAGAGGCAGAAGCTGCGTTTTGTCAACTTCAAGCAAACGCCGTGAAAGCACTACTGGCCCAGCAAAGCATGTCGCCCGACCAAGTCAGCGCCGTTGGCAGCCATGGGCAAACCATAGAGCACGCCCCCCATGGCCATCATGGCGGCCCTGCCTACACACTACAGCTTGATAACCCAAGCCTTTTAGCAGAATTAACCGACTGTACCGTTGTGGCTGACTTTCGCCGCCGCGATTTAGCCGCAGGCGGTCAGGCCGCGCCGCTCGCTCCCGCGTTCCATCAAGCACTCTTTGGTCGCCAAGCGGGTGAGCAGTTGATTTTAAACCTAGGTGGCTTTGCCAATATAACGTGGCTACCCAGCGACTCTGCCAAGCCCGTGGTCGGTTTTGATACAGGACCGGCGAATGTACTGCTAGATGCATGGTTCGCAAAGCACCACCCAGGGCGCTTTGATGACAACGGCAACTGGGCCGCCAGCGGCAACGTCGATAACGTCCTCTTGGAACGCTTGCTTCAAGAACCTTTCTTCCATCAGCCGCCGCCGCGCAGCACTGGCCGAGAGCTATTTCATTTACCGTGGCTGGAAAACCAGCTAACTGGAAACGAAGCGCCTCAAGATGTGCAGGCAACGCTGGCAGAGCTTACCGCCGTGAGCGTTGCACAGGGTATTCAGCAGCTGCCGCTAAGCCGCCAACGCACCACATTAATTACAGGCGGAGGGGGAGCGCATAATTCGTATTTAATGAAGCGGCTCGCGTATCACTTACCTAACGCAGCCCTTACGTCACCCAGCGCGTACGGCTGGCCAGAGGACTGGATTGAAGCCGGCGCCTTTGCCTGGCTTGCCCACCAGCGCCTGAACCATTTGCCGGGCAACTTACCATCCGTTACCGGCGCCAGCGGCCCGCGAGTACTGGGCGGCGTGTATGCGCGTTAAGGTTGCGTTACCCGTTTTGAGCATCAGTAATCATCCCCATCACGCAGCGCCAAATGGGGAGATATCTGCGCTGCCAACGGTGTGCCGCTGGCAGCCGCGTCGCCATGCTTAATCATCAGTCGTAAATCGTTTGCCGAGTCGGCATGGGCCAACGCTACCTGCTGGCTGATTTGCTCCGCTTGATAGAGCGCGTAGAGCGCTTGGTCGAAGGTTTGCATGCCTGCGTCTCGGGACGCTGCCATGGCCGACTTCAACTCGTCGATGCGGCCTTTGCGTATCAGATCCACCACGCGCGGTGACGAAAGCATAATCTCAATGGCCGCACAGCGACCGCCCTGCTGAGTAGGCAACAACTGCTGCGCCACCACCGCACGAAGGTTGAGCGATAAGTCCATCCGTATTTGCTCATGCCTTTCGTGAGGAAAGAAGTGGAGAATGCGCTCCAACGCTTGATTAGCATTGTTAGCGTGTAGCGTGGCAAGGCAAAGATGCCCTGTTTCAGCAAAGGTCAGCGCGTGCTCCATCGTTTCCCGGGTGCGCACCTCACCAATCAGAATCACGTCGGGCGCCTGGCGAAGCGTATTCTTGAGCGCCACTTCAAACGACTCTGTATCTACCCCCACCTCGCGCTGATTGACGATACCGCGCTGGTGCGGATGCAAATACTCAATAGGGTCTTCGATGGTGATGATATGCCCACCCACCGAGACGTTACGCTCTTGAATCATGGCTGCTAGCGTGGTCGATTTACCCGTGCCCGTTCCTCCCACCACCAGTACCAGCCCGCGCTTGGCGTTAGCGAGTTCAGCGAGCTGACTGGGCACACCCAGTGCCGTGAGTGTGGGAATTTCTTGAGCAATGCGGCGCACCACCATGGCAGGCTCATTACGCTGCTGAAAAGCGCTGACCCGAAAGCGGCCTTTTTGCTCAAGGCTTATGGCGAAATTCGCCTCGTGCTCTAACGCAAACCGCTCACGCTGCATATCGGGTATCGCATTGACCACCAGGCTGCGCACTTGGCTTGAGGAAAGCGGCTGCCGCCCCAGGGGCACTAACCCCTGGGGCGTTTTTAAGCTTGCCGGCGCGCCGACCGAAATCAGCAGGTCGGACGCCTGCTGCTCAACCATAATAGCCAGCAACTGATGCAACCACTGGGAGGCCGTCATACCGCTTTTGGGCTCGCTCATTACTTATTCATCCCCCAGTGAAAGCGTGCCTTTTGCCCGCGCCTGAGCGTCTTCCATACTCACCGCGCCCTCTTTTACTAGCCTTGCAAGCGACGCGTTTAAGGTTTGCATGCCCAAGTTTCCGCCGGTTTGAATGGCCGAATAAATCTGTGCCACTTTATCTCCACGGATTAAATTGCGAACAGCGGCGGTGGCAATCAATATTTCGTGAGCCGCTACGCGCCCGCCGCCTTGGCGTTTTAGCAACGTTTGCGACACAACGGCCTGTAGCGACTCCGACAGCATTGAGCGCACCATGGATTTCTCTTCCCCTGGGAAGACATCAATAATTCGGTCGATGGTCTTTGCTGCAGAAGTAGTATGCAGGGTTCCAAATACTAGATGGCCTGTTTCAGCAGCGGTTAGCGCTAAGCGCATTGTTTCGAGGTCGCGCAGCTCACCTACTAAAATAACGTCCGGGTCTTCACGCAGGGCGCTGCGTAATGCGCTGTTGAAACTACGCGTGTCCCGGTGCACTTCGCGCTGATTGATCAGGCAACGCTTACTGGCATGAACAAACTCCACCGGGTCTTCAATCGTTAAAATATGCTCAAAGCGGTGGTCGTTGATGTAGTCAATCATCGCGGCAAGCGTGGTGCTTTTACCCGACCCTGTTGGCCCGGTAACCAGTACCAAGCCACGGGGCAGCATGGCTAAGCGCTCGAACACCTCGCCTAGGCCCAGGGCCTGCATCGAAAGCACTTCATTAGGGATAGTACGAAAAACCGCCCCAGCACCTCGCGCCTGGTTAAACGCATTGACCCGAAAACGCGCCACTCCTGGCACGTCAAAAGAGAAGTCGGTTTCCAAGTGTTCTTCGTAGTCGCGGCGCTGCTGATCGTTCATGATGTCGTAGATCAACCGCCGGACTTCGCTGTTATCCATCGCCGGTACATTAAGCCGACGAATATCGCCATCAACACGTATCATGGGCGGCAAACCCGCAGAAAGGTGCAGGTCCGATGCATTCTGCTTTGCCGAGAATGCCAGCAGTTCGGTAATATCCATCTCTCTTTTCCCAGCTGCGGTAAGGTGCTTGAGTATGACAGACATCGCACTCCCCGAGTCACTCGCCACTGCGCGTGAGCGTCTGCACCGGGCGCTAAAAAACGCTGACCGCCTGCTTAACAGTGCGGCATTGCTAGCGGTGAGCAAAACCAAACCGGCCTCACTGATCCGGCAGGCTTGGCAGCTTGGTCAGCGGGAGTTTGGTGAAAACTACCTCCAAGAAGCGCTGGAAAAACAGGCCGAGCTAGCCGACTTAGACGATATCGTGTGGCATTTCATCGGCCCATTACAGTCCAATAAAACTCGGTCAGTGGCAGAAAACTTTGCCTGGATGCATAGCGTCGAGCGCTTAAAAATCGCCAAGCGCTTAAGTGAACAGCGTCCAGAGCATCTCGCACCGCTCAATATCTGCCTACAGGTTAATATCAGCCGTGAGGCGTCTAAATCAGGCGTTATGCCCGAAGAGGTCGCAGCACTGGCTCATGAGGTTGCTGCGCTACCACGGCTTCAGCTACGAGGCTTAATGGCAATTCCCGCCCCCGCTGATAGCCTCTCTGCGCAACGGGCACCCTTTGCGGAGCTGCACCAACTCCTCATAGAACTGCAATCCGCGCTGCCAGAGACGCCTCTGGACACGCTCTCCATGGGAATGAGCGATGATCTAGAAGCGGCCATTTTAGAGGGCGCCACTCTGGTACGCTTAGGAACGGCTATTTTTGGTGCCCGGTGAAGCGCTTAGTGCACTCTGATGGTACCAACCGTTACTCTTACAAACATTGCCGCTGAGTGCGGCCCCTTTTCAACACAGGATACCCCTATGGCGAGCAAGATCACCTTCATTGGCGCAGGCAATATGGCCGGAGCCATTATCGGCGGCCTTATCGAAAGCGGCGTTGCCCCTTCAGACATTACCGCAACAGCACCTAACGAGAGCGAGCTTGCCTCATTAAAGCAGCGCCTAGGGGTAAATACCCAGACCGATAATAACGCTGCGGTTAAAGATGCCGATGTGGTCGTACTCGCAGTTAAACCGCAAATTATGCGCAACGTTTGTGACGCCATGAGCGAAAGCGTGCAACAGCAAGCTCCACTGGTTATTTCAATTGCCGCTGGCCTTGATGCCGACACTATTAACCAATGGCTAGGCGGAAACACTGCGCTGGTGCGCTGCATGCCCAACACTCCGTCGCTCGTCGGCATAGGCGCAAGCGGCCTGTACGCCAACAAGGCTGTTAGCGATGCCCAGCGCACGCTGGCTACCCAACTTATGGAAGCGGTTGGCATTGTCGAGTGGGTGGAAGATGAACACCTGCTGGATGCGGTCACCGCTGTCTCTGGTAGCGCGCCGGCCTACTTCTTTTTAATGTTTGAGGCGATGGAAGAAGCCGCCGTCAAGCTTGGCCTGCCTGCTGCCACTGCACGACGCCTAGCCATCCAAACTGCTTTAGGTGCTGCCACTATGGCGCAGCAGAGTGACAAAGACCCCGCCACGCTTAAACAAAATGTGATGTCGCCGGGGGGCACTACCGAACGCGCCATACAACACATGGAAGATGCGCAGCTGCGCACCACCATTGCCGATGCCATGCAAGCCTGCGCCGACCGCGCCGAGGCAATGGCCAAGGAACTCAGCGCAAGCTAAGCAAAATTTAACGCAACGGAGACGCAGCCATGGGCAACCAAGTGGGTAGTGCCGGGTTAATGCTAGTGAACACCCTGATCAACATTTATTTATTCTTACTGATGCTGCGCTTTCTACTGCAGGCATCGCGAGCGGACTACTACAACCCGCTTAGCCAGTCGGTAGTCAAAATAACCCAGCCGGTTGTTGGCCTATTCCAAGGCTTTTTAGGCCCGGTGGGCGGGCGCTTTGATTTGGCAACGCTGGCGGCAGGCTTTGTGCTTAAAGTAGCCAGCATTATTGCCATCTTCATGGTGATTGGTATGGGTATGCCGCCCATCCCAGGGGTGTTAATTGCAGGCGTTGCCGCGCTGGCAAATGCTATTTTGAAGATTTACTTCTTTGCCATGATCGTAATGATCATCCTGAGCTGGGTAGCGCCCAACGCTAGCCACCCTGGCGCACTACTGGTAATGCAGCTGGTTGAGCCCATTATGGCGCCTGTGCGCAAAGTTATTCCGCCTCTGGGAATGATTGACCTATCGCCGATCATCGTATTCATCGCCATTAACATTATAGATGGCTTAGTGGTGGGGTCATTAATACGCGCTGCTGGCATGCCAGGGTCATTGGTAGGCCTTTAATTTTAACGCCAAGTTCAGCAGGACTTATTTTCAGCAGGACTTATTTTTGCAGGACTAGCGCTTTCGATGCCTGATTCAGACACTCTCGCGTTTAGCGAGCGGCCAGCAGACTCTGTTGGCCTTATCACGCCCCACGTCGCCAAGTTCGACACGCCGTTGTCGCTTGCCTGCGGCAAGGTGTTGCCAGAATACGAGCTTATTTATGAGACTTACGGCACGCTGAACGCCGAACGCACTAACGCGGTATTAATTTGCCATGCACTCTCAGGCCATCACCATGCAGCGGGATACCACAGCACCGATGACCGTAAACCTGGCTGGTGGGATGCTCACATTGGCCCTGGAAAATCCATCGACACCAACCGCTTTTTTGTGGTGTCGCTTAATAACTTAGGCGGCTGCCATGGCAGTACGGGGCCGGTGAGCCATAACCCGGAAACGGGCCGCCAATGGGGGCCAGACTTCCCTATGGTCACCGTCAGCGACTGGGTAGCCAGCCAAGCGCGCCTAGCCGACCGCCTTGGCATTAAGCGCTGGGCAGCGGCGGTGGGTGGCAGCCTAGGCGGCATGCAGGTGCTGCAGTGGGCGATTACCTACCCAGAACGCATTGCCAACGCCGTGGTAATTGCGGCGACGCCGCGGCTGTCTGCACAAAATATCGCCTTTAACGAGGTTGCCCGGCAAGCGATTCGCTCGGACCCTGAGTTTTTCGACGGCTGGTATGCCGAACACGACACTGTACCTAAGCGGGGCTTAAAACTGGCGCGTATGGTGGGGCATATCACCTATCTCTCAGAAGACGCCATGGGTAGCAAGTTTGGCCGCGACCTGCGCAGTAATGATCTGAATTTTGGCTTTGATGTTGAGTTTCAGGTGGAGTCCTATCTGCGCTATCAGGGCGATACTTTCTCTACCGCTTTTGACGCCAACACCTACCTGTTAATGACCAAGGCGTTGGATTACTTTGACCCCGCTGCCGCCCATGCAGGCGACTTAGCCAGCGCGCTAGCCCCTGCTCAATGCCCTTTCTTGATCGTTAGCTTTACCACCGACTGGCGCTTTCCGCCGTCTCGTTCCCGCGAATTAGTCGATTCCTTAACCCGCGCTGGCAAATCCGTCAGCTATGCCAATATCGAATCCCCTCACGGGCACGATGCTTTTTTACTCCCCGAACCGCGTTATCACGCCCTGTTCAGCGCCTTTATGGGTCGCGTTGCCCATGAGCTAGCGATCCATGAAACGACTGAAGAGGAGATACGATAATGCGCGCTGATTTAGAACTGATTTACGACTGGGTTCCCCAGGGGGCTCACGTATTAGACTTAGCCTGTGGCGATGGGCAGCTCCTGGAGAGTTTGGCGCAGGAAAAAAACGTCACTGGTTACGGGCTGGAAATCGACCCAGCAGGCATCACTCAGTGCGTTGCCCGTGGCGTTAACGTGATTGAGCATAACCTGGATGATGGCCTGGGTAGCTTTTGCGATAACAGCTATGATCAAGTCATCATGACTCAAGCGCTGCAGGCACTTCGGCGCCCCGATAAAATGCTTGATGAAATGCTACGGGTAGCAGAAGAGGGCATTATTACGTTTCCTAATTTTGCTTACTGGCGTCACCGCGTTCATCTTGGCTTGCGCGGCTACATGCCGGTTTCCAAGTCACTGCCTCACGCCTGGTACGACACCCCTAACATCCACTTATCAACCTTCAACGACTTTGAACACCTGTGCCGGGAAAAAGGGCTAGTGATTGTTGACCGTGCGGTGGGCGTTGGCGACCATCGAGGCCACTGGACATCCAAATGGTGGCCTAACTTATTCGGTGAAATCGCGATTTTCAGAGTACGTCGCCGCTAAGCGCGGCTTAGATAAAATAGCAGGAGGAGCTTGCCATGTTGCGCAGCCTACTACTCAGCGTCAGCTTAGCTGCAACACTAATGGTCACTACCAGCGCCAGCGCTGAGCAGTTCGTTCAGGTAGGTGACTACGAGATCCACTACAGCGCTGTAAGCACTAGCTTCCTGACACCGGACGTTGCTCAGGCACACAACATCCAGCGCAGCGCTAACCGCGGCCTGGTTAATGTAAGCGTACGTGAGCGTAGGGACGACGGCAGCACTCGCCCAGTGAGTGCGGGCATACAGGGTTATGTCAGCGGCCTTACCGGCACCCAAGAGCCGCTGAGCTTTCGCACCGTGCACGACGGGGATGCGACCTATCACTTAGCCCCGTTCACCATGCGTCATGACGAGGCCATGCGTTTTGAACTCGACGTGCGCTACGACCGTAATGAATCGCCTGAATCGGTCAACTTTATCCAGCGTTTCTATATCGAGCGGTAAGCCCTACAGCCGAACCGGTAGCCGCCGCGTTAAGCGCACCGCGACCGGTTTTTCGGCGCTCCACTGTAGCGTAATGCCATAGGCCAACACCTCTACCCCCGCCTTCACCGCCTTGGCTAGCGCTGCCGCATAAACAGGGTCGATATGGGCAGCCGGTGCTACATCGGCAATACCCTCATGGGCGACGCAAAATAGCAGCACTGCCCGCTCGCCCTGCTCAGCAAGCGCTGTTAGCGTATGCAAATGCTTGGTACCTCGAACGCTTACCGAGTCGGGAAAGTAGCCTTGACCATCGGCTTCTTTCAGCGTTACCTGCTTTACTTCGACATAGGCCACACCGCGTTCTGGGTCGTCCAGACGAAAATCGAGCCGAGCATCATCAACGTTCACTTCCCGCTTGAGCGTTTGATAGCCCGCCAGTGGCGTAATATCGCCTGCCTCAATCGCCGCTTCCACAATACGATTTGCCCGCCCGGTATGCACCGAGGCCAGCGCCGTGGTGCCATCTAACTGGGGCAACTCAATCCACTCCCAGGTCCAGGCCAGCTTGCGCTTTGGGTTGTCGCTGGGCGAAAGCCACACCCGACAGCCCGGCACATTGACGGCTTTCATTGAGCCAGTATTCGGGCAGTGGGCGACTACCTCTTGGCCACTTTCCAAACGTACATCCGCCAAAAAGCGCTTGTAGCGGCGCAGCAGTACGCCGGGCTCTAACCCCTCATAGGCGATCATAATCGACTCACAAAGCGGGCAATCCGCACCACAGCCTCCTCTAACCGCGCCACATCATTGGTGAAGGCAATGCGCACGTGGTGTTCACCGCCTTCAAGGGCAAAATCAATGCCAGGGGTAATAGCGACGTTTTCCTCTATCAGTAACCGCTCGCAAAACGCTTGGCTATCTCGGCTATAGCGGGAGATGTCTAGCCATAGATAAAATGCCCCTTGAGGAGGAAGATCGGGCGCTAGGCCCAGCTGCGCTAACCCATCAAGCAGCACTTGGCGGCGCTGCTTTAGCGTTGCACGGCGTGTTTCGAGAATGTCTCGGCATTCAGGCGTAAAGGCGGCAAGTGCGGCATGTTGGGAAGGCGTCGGCGCAGCCAGAAAAACGTTTTGCGCTAACCGGGTTAGCGGCTCTACCGCATGTTCCGGCGCCACCAGCCAGCCCAAGCGCCAGCCGGTCATGCCAAAGTATTTTGAAAAGCTGTTAACCACAAAGGCTTGATCAGAGAGCGATGTCGCAGACAACGGCGCATCGTCGTAATTTAAACCCTGATAAATCTCGTCAACGATGACCTCGCCACCTCTGGCCGCTACCGTTTTAAAGACGGCCGTTAGCGCTTCTGCTCCGAGCGTGTGGCCGGTGGGATTCGACGGGCTTGCCAGCATCGCCAGCCGCGTTTTCTCTTGCCAGTGTTTCTCAATCAGCGGGGCGTTCAACTGCCAGCCGCTCTGGCGACCTACCGGTATGGCATCCACCTCCGCCCCTGCCAAGGCCATAAAATGGCGATTACAGGGATAGTTGGGGTCAGCCATAAGAACCCGGTCGCCGGTTTCTACCAATAGCTGGCTGGCCAACAGCAGCGCGCCTGATGCTCCAGGGGTTACCAGAATACGCGAAGGATCAACGCTGGCATTGAAGTGCTCGGCGTAGTGGCCTGCAATGGCTTCGCGCAGCGTCGCTAAACCAGCCGCCGGTGTATAGCGTGTTTTGCCTGTGGCCAGGGCTTGCTGGCCCGCCGCCACAACAGGCTCAGGCGTCGCAAAATCAGGCTCCCCCACCTCCAAGTGAATCACATCATGGCCTTGGGCCTCGCGGGCCTGAGCCATCTCCAATAAGTGCATCACGCGAAAGGGTGCGACATGACTCACGCGGGAATTCCAGGCCATAGTGTCTCCTTCACCTTATGTCCATAAAAACGCAGTTATAAAGGCCCAGTAGAGAAGCATGGGCGAGGCCAAATAAACTGTAATACCTTAGTATAAGACCGATCATTATGCTTGCAACACGGTCAGTTTTCAGCTAAACAAGCATCCCTTTGGCGTGAGATCGTGACACACGCTCATGGTCGATCAGCAGTCACATACGTAAGGGGCACTCCCATGCCAGTAGCGGAAAAGAAACCGGAAGCGTCCAAGTCCTTTACCCCGTACGAGCCAGCGCCGGGTGAAGAGTATATGAACGAGAAGCAGCTTGCGCACTTTCGGCAGCTGCTCCTGGATTGGAAACAGGATCTCATGGAAGAGGTGGACCGTACTGTACGCCACCTGCAGGAAGACGCTAACAACTACGCCGACCCCGCTGACCGCGCTACCCAGGAAGAGGGCTTTAGCCTTGAACTGCGTACGCGGGACCGCGAGCGTAAGTTGCTGAAAAAGATTAACGAGACAATCGACAAAATCGATGAAGACGACTACGGCTTCTGTGAAGCGTGTGGCGTAGAAATCGGCATTCGTCGCCTTGAAGCTCGCCCCACGGCAACGCTGTGCGTTGATTGTAAAACACTGGCAGAGCTTAAAGAAAAACAGCTCGGCGGCTAATGTCGTCAGCGGTAATGCACTAGACGCTACAATAAAAGCCGGGCACCTTTAGGGTGCCCGTTTTTATTGGTCATTTAATTGAAATTGCTATTGGCACCCATGATACAGACCGCTTGCTACCGGGGGCGCTTTGCTCCCACGCCATCAGGGCCTCTCCACTTTGGCTCGTTAGTCGCAGCCTTAGGCAGCTTTCTAGATGCCCGAGCAGCGGGGGGAACGTGGCTAGTACGCATTGAGGACATCGACCCACCCCGCTGTCCAGCGGGCACCGACAGCACTATTCTGCGCCAGCTTGAAGCCTTTGGCCTGCACTGGGACGAAGAGGTAACGTGGCAACACAGCCGCCAGGCTGCCTATCAGCACGCATTAGACTGCTTGATGTCGCAGGGCTTGGCCTACCCCTGCAGCTGCTCACGTAAGCAGTGGCAAGCGTTCGCGATTTATCCTGGCTGGTGCCGCAACGGGCAGCGCGAGACCAACAAGCCCGTCGCCTGGCGACTACGCAGCGACTTAGCCAAACGCCCCATTACGTGGCACGACCGCTTATTTGGCCACCAGCAGTTCGATCCCGCCACACAGGGCGACGTGGTCTTAAAGCGTAAAGACAACCTCTGGGCCTACCAGCTTGCCGTCGTGGTGGACGATGCCGAGCAGGCGATTAGCGATGTCGTCAGGGGCTACGATCTGCTGGACAACACCCCTTGGCAAGGCCAACTACAAAAAGCACTTGGCTTACCGACACCGCGCTATCTCCACCTACCACTGATCGTGACGGATGAAGGCCAAAAGCTCTCTAAGCAGAATATGGCCCCCGCGTTGGCAGAGCGTGATGATGATATTCGTCGCCAGCTATTTCAAGCGCTTCAAGCGCTTGACCAAGCACCGCCCGCCGAGCTGGCCCAGGAAGCCCCTGAAACGCAGTTAAACTGGGCAATAGCACACTGGTCGATTGAGCAGTTAAGGCCTTTCCACCACCGTGCATTACCCTCGGAGCACTGACATGTACGTTTATCGCATCATGCTGTTTCTTGTATTTGGGGGCTACCTGCTCTCGCCACTGCTCATGGACGGCTGGGGCGACCCCAGTATCGCCTGGTACCGACCGTTTGCTATCTGGGGCGGCCTGATTGCGCTAACGCTGTGGCTAGAGCAAAAGAGGAAGTTAGATGAGCGTTGAGTTACTCGGTGTACTGCTTCTAGGCCTTGGCTACCTCGCGCTCCTGTTTAGCTGTGGCATGGCCGTAGAGCGCGGCTGGGTGCCAGTACGCGTTACCCGTCACCCCGTGGTGTATACCCTGGCGCTAGGCGTCTATGCCAGCGCATGGGCCATTTACGGCAGTATTGAGTTCGCCTCCAAAGCGGGGTTTGGCTATTTAGCCTACTATCTGGGCGCTGCGGGCGCTTTTTTGCTTGCGCCTGTGCTGCTCGTGCCTATTCAACGCATCACTCGCACTTACCAGCTCTCGTCACTGGCCGATCTGTTTGCTTTTCGCTTTCGCTCGCGCTGGGTCGGCACTGTGGTCACTCTGCTTAGCCTCCTGGCGGTAATGCCGCTGCTGGGCATTCAGGTACAAACCCTTAGCGATACAATACACCTGCTAACCGATAGCCGTTTTAGCGCGGCGGTGGCCCTCTTATTCTGCGCCGTGATTGCGGGCTGCGCCGTGCTGTTCGGCGCACGGCATAGCCACCGACACCGCCACGATACGCTGCTTAGCGTGATTGCCTTTGAATCCATCATTAAGCTTTTAGCCATGCTTGGGCTAGGCGCTATTGCGCTATGGTGGGTGTTTGATGGCCCACAAGATTTACAACAGTGGCTAGAAGGCCCGGGGGCAGCGGCTCAGGCCGCGACCCCACAGCTGGAAGCACCGCAATGGCGCACGTTGCTACTGCTGTTTTTTGCCGCCGCCTTTATGATGCCGCACCTCTTTCAAATCACCTTTGCCGAAAGCCTTTCCCGCCATACGCTGCTGCAGGCCAGTTGGTCGCTACCGCTATTTTTACTGCTGATGGCACTGCCGGTACCGCTCATTTGGTGGGCAGCGCAGTCCACCAATGAGTCAGTCCCTATGGCCGCTTATGCAGCCTATGTCATGACAGAGCACTGGTGGGTCGGGGCGCTGGCGTTTATTGGCGGCTTAGCGGCCGCCAGCGGCACCATGATGATGATTGCGCTGGCGCTTTCCGGCATGCTGCTTAATCACGTGGTACTCGTCGCACGCCCCCCCGAAGCACAAAACGATCTATACGGCTGGCTACTTTGGCTTAGACGCGGATTAGTGGTGGCCGTTATTTTCGGGGGCTGGCTATTTGCCGAAAGTGTTGGCCGCTACCACTCACTCACTAACCTTGGATTAACCGCTTTTGTGGGCATGGCCCAATGCCTACCTGGGATGCTCGCGCTGCTTTACTGGCCAGGCGCTAATCGTAAAGGCATGGTGGCAGGATTGATTGGCGGTATCTCAGTCTGGCTAGCGGGCGTTTGGCTGCCACTGCTTTTTGATATCTCGGTGACAACGCTTTTTTTCATGCATTCACTGCCGACCGATTCGCCACACTGGTATAACGTCACACTAACGTCCCTTGCCGTTAATATTTTGCTACTCATCCTGGTATCACTGTTTACCCGCACTTCAGAGGGCGAGCGTTCAGCGGCTGAAGCCTGTTCGGTAGATGCTGTCATCCGCTCCAAGCGCTTGCCGCTAGAAGCTGCGACGGCCGGTGATTTTACCGCGCATCTTGCTCAAGCAGTGGGGGATGAAGCTGCTGAGCGTGAAGTTGAGCGTGCCCTAAAGGCGCTTAATTTTACCCCTCAGGAGCGACGCCCCTACGCACTGCGCCGCCTTCGCGACCGGATTCAGGCCAACCTCTCCGGCCTAATGGGGCCATCCGTAGCCAGGGATATCGTTGATCGCTACCTTCCCTATCGCCACAACGACGCGCCGCTTACCGATGACATCCACTTTGTTGAAAGCCGACTTGAAGCCTACCGCTCACGCTTAACGGGACTTGCCCGCGAGCTTGACGGGCTGCGCCGCCACCACCGCCAAACCCTGGCCAAGCTACCCGTCGGGCTATGCGTATTGGGGGATGACGATGAGCTACTTATGTGGAACCAAGCACTCTCTAAACTCTCGGGCATTAGCGGTGATAGCGTGATTGGCTCCCACCGAGATAGCCTGCCAGCTCCCTGGCCTACCCTGTTGGGCAGCGTGCTTAGCGCCACCCATACCCCCCTGTACAAGCAAGCGGTAGCATTGCACGGTAGAGACTACTTTCTAACCTTGCATCAAGCGGTGCTTAGTGGCCACGACAGCCGGGGCGGCAGCGTTATTCTGGTGGAAGACCACACTGAGATGAAGTGGCTCGAAGATGAGTTGGTGCACGCGGCCCGGCTAGCCTCTATCGGCCAGCTTGCCGCAGGGGTTGCCCATGAAATCGGCAATCCCATTACCGGCATTTCATCGCTGGCACAAAACCTGCGCTACGATACCGAGGATCCCGCATTACTGGAAACCGCGGATCAAATTCAACAGCTTACCCAGCGGGTTACTAAAATCGTCAACTCACTGGTAGGCTTTGCTCACGGCGGGCGTCAAACCGTGCCACTGCCGGCTTCGCCCGTGACACTTAAGACTATTAGCGAAGACGCCTTGCACTTGATCCACTTAGCCCGCTCAGGAGAGGATGTTATCTTCACTAACCACTGCCCTGGCAATATCGTGGTACGCGGCGATGACCAGCGCTTAACTCAGGTAATGGTTAATTTACTAAGTAACGCCAGGGATGCCTGCCAGCCGCAAGGCAATATCCGCATTGAAGCGGGTACAGACGCCAGCCATGCCTGGTGGCGCGTAAGCGACGATGGTCACGGCATTGCACCCAGCGTTAAAGATCGCCTTTTCGAGCCGTTTACGACCACTAAGCCTGCGGGTGAAGGCACTGGGCTTGGACTATCGTTGGCGTATCAAATTATTAACGAACATCAAGGCAAAATAGACGTGGCCTCGCCACCTCCCGGCCAGCCTTGCGGCACCGCCATTACCCTCTGGCTACCGCTCTACCAACAGGATGATCTTTCACCCCATGCCCCGGATACTGATTGTTGAAGATGAAGCGATTATTCGCAGCGCTCTAAAACGCTTACTCGACCGCCATGGCTATACCGTGAGCGAAGCCGCCAGCGCTGAAGAAGCAATTGCTCTGCCGCTTAACGAATTTGACCTCATCATCAGCGACCTGCGCCTTCCAGGGGAGCCGGGCACTACGCTGATCACGGCGGCAGCGCCTGCGCCGGTGCTTATTATGACCAGCTACGCCAGCATGCGCTCTGCCGTAGATGCCCTAAAACAGGGGGCCGTGGACTACGTAGCAAAGCCGTTTGATCACACCGAGCTGTTAGAAACTGTTGAACGTATCCTGCACAAGCAGTCGATGCAGCAAGGCACCCCGCCGGATATTACTGACGAAGGGGGTGGGCGCCAGACCATGATTGGCAACTGCGCCGCCATGCAGCAGGTGTACACCCGCATCCGCAAAACCGCACCGGCAGATGTTACCGTGCTGATCCAAGGGGAGTCTGGTACCGGCAAAGAGCTAGTGGCCCGCGCCATTCACCAGCAAAGCAAACGCGCAAAAGCCTCCCTAATCTGCGTTAACTGCGCGGCAATTCCTGAAACGCTAATTGAGTCGGAACTGTTCGGCCACGAAAAAGGCGCCTTTACCGGCGCCAGCGCTGCCCGCACTGGGCTAGTGGAAGCCGCCGACGGCGGTACGCTTTTCCTTGATGAAATTGGAGAGCTACCGTTGGATGCCCAGGCACGCCTGTTACGCGTACTGCAAGAAGGTGAAATTCGTAAAATCGGCTCTGTCGAAACCCGCCATGTGGATGTCCGCCTGATCGCCGCTACCCACCGGGATTTACGCGCACTCTCAAAAAGCGGCGAGTTTCGTCTTGACCTTTACTACCGCCTGAACGTGATGCAGATCGAACTGCCGCCCCTACGTGAGCGCGAAGAAGACGTCCTAAAAATCGCCGATATCCTGCTAGACAAAGCCTGTAAGCGCCACGAGCGCCAAGGGCTAAGGCTATCGCGGGCAGCGCGCCAAGATTTACAGGACTACCCGTGGCCCGGAAACGTACGGGAGTTGGAGAACGCACTAGAACGCGGAGTCATTCTGGCTGAAGGGCACCTGATTCACCCAGATGATCTTGGCCTAGGGCCAGTGACTAACCGCCCCCACCCACCGTCCATCCGGCGCCCGTTGGCAACGACGTCCAAACGCCTACCGAAGAGGACGATCTCTCTCTAGAAGATTACTTTCAGCACTTTGTGCTAGAGCACCAGGATCAAATGAGTGAAACAGAACTGGCACAAAAGCTTGGCATTAGCCGAAAAAATCTTTGGGAGCGCCGCCAGCGGTTGGGCATTCCACGCAAGAAAACCGCCCGCCGACCTAGTTAGGCAGTGCTCACAGCGGCATCAATGCCTGCGCCTACGACCAATGTCTAATACACTGATTTTAATAAGAAACATCCAAAAATCGTTACCTCACGACTGTTACCTTCCCACACAACCACCGTTAAAAAACCTCGCAAGCGGGGTAACACTTTCTGTTGCTATTAGTTCCCTGGCATCACGCTAAAACGCCAAGTTTATGAAATGTATGACATATCCAATGAGTGGCACGGTGAGTGCACTATTACTGGGTAAGAAAAACAAACTGGGCAGCGCGGTAAGTCGCTAACAAAAACAACATGACACCGCCCCGACCTGAGCCAAAACAAAAACAACAGGGCCAGGTAGAGATAACAGCACTAACAAAAACAACAGGCTTGTGTCTCACAACTTGCTTGCGCTAAGCAAAAGATAGATAGAACAAGCGCAGCGAATAACAATAACAACGCCAGCAAGTGCCCAAATGGACGCGACGTACAACGAGTTACCTGCAACCAAACAAAAATAACAGCAGGTCGTGTGTACACCCCGGAGCCAACAACAATAAGCCGGGTAGACAAAGTTCGCGGTTGGATTATTGTTTTGAATACGAGGCGGTCGGAATCAGACTGGTTCTTACGCCTACCGACTGCGGTGCGTATTCAGGGCGATGTGCCATCATGAAGAAAAACAGCAGCATGGACGCTGATTGTCTGCTTTATAGGGGAGGCTTGCTTAGCTTCCCCTTTCTGCGTTTATAGGCCTTAGCATCTACCAAACCCACCATAGACGCTTTGCAAGCCTTAAGGGGTCGGCTACACTCAGCAACTTACTGCTAATTGTACAGCCACTTTTTCTATACCCTGCGAGTCGATATCGCCGCATGTTCAAAGGATTTACCCGTTTCTTACATAGCCCGGGAGAGCAATTGAAATCCCTGCTCGATTCCCCAGAGAGCGCCGTTGAGCCTCTCAGCCCCCGCATTATCCCGCGCTCCGAGCACCCTGTTTCTCGTCAGCAGATCAGCGATGCCGCTTTAAAAGTTCTACATCGCCTTAACAGCGCCGGATTCGATGCTTTCTTGGTAGGTGGCTGCATTCGCGATGCACTGCTAGGCAAAATGCCTAAAGATTTTGACGTCGCGACGAACGCTACGCCAGAACAAGTGCGCGACCTGTTCCGTAACTCACGCATGATTGGTCGACGCTTTCGCATTGTGCACGTGCGGTTTGGCCGTGAGGTGATTGAGGTCACCACCTTCCGTGGCAAGCCCCAGGACGAGCACGGCGACCATATCGCCCAGCAGTCCGATGCGGGCCTACTGCTGCGTGATAACGTGTGGGGCAATATTGAAGAGGACGCCCTACGCCGCGACTTCACCGTCAATGCGCTGTACTACAACATTGCCGACTTCACTATTCATGATTTCGCCAATGGCGCCCAGGATATTAAATCACGCACCCTGCGTCTGATTGGCGACCCGGCAACACGCTACCGAGAAGACCCCGTGCGCATGCTAAGAGCCGTGCGTTTCGCTGCCAAGCTAGATTTCACCATCGACCCGGCGACCGAAGAGCCGATGTTTGACCTAGCGCCACTGCTGCTACAGATTCCGCCTGCCCGTCTGTTTGATGAGGTGCTGAAACTGTTTATGTCGGGGCATGGGTTAGTCACCTTCCGCCTACTCAGCCATTACAACCTGTTTGGCATGCTCTTCCCTGAAGCGGAAGAAGCCATGGCGGACGCGGCCTGGGCCGAAGAACTCATTGAACAAGCACTTACCAATACCGATAAGCGCATTGCGGAAGACCGTCCAGTTACGCCGGCCTTCCTGCTCGCCGCATTTTTGTGGGCACCGGTGGCACATCGCCAGGCAGAGCTTGAGCGCGAAGGCATGCCTGCCATTCCTGCGCTGCAAACTGCCTCCCAAGAAGTGGTCTCTCGTCAGCTTCAACACATCTCAATTCCCAAGCGCTTTGGGATGCCGATGCGTGAGATTTGGGAACTACAGGCACGCCTGCCCATGCGCCGTGGCAAACGCGCTTTTCAGACCCGCGAGCACCCGCGCTTCCGTGCCGCTTATGATTTGCTATTACTGCGTGAACAGGCGGGCGAAATACCGCGTGGCTTGGGCGACTGGTGGACCGCGTTCCAGCATGGTGATGAACACGAACAGCGCCGGCTGCTGCAAAAAGTTGGCAGCGACCCGGCAAGCCAAGGTGACCGCCGCCGTAAAAAACGCCGCAAGCCACGCAAAACTGACCCGTGAGCATCCCGATGGCGCTTGCTTATATCGGCTTAGGCAGCAACCTGGAAAACCCGGTCGCGCAGGTACGCCAAGCCCTTGACGAACTCGGTGGCCTGCCTCTCAGCTCGCTAGTGGCCCAGTCATCGCTCTATGCAACGCCCCCATTAGGGCCGCAAGACCAGCCTGATTTTATTAATGCCGTGGCGGTTATCAAAACAGCGCTTTCCCCCCTGGCGATGCTAGACCAGCTTCAAGCGTTAGAACAGCGCCATCGCCGCCAGCGCTTACGTCACTGGGGGCCCCGCACGCTGGATTTAGACCTACTACTCTACGGGCAGCAGACGATTGAGCGCCCACGACTGCGGGTACCCCATCCGCATATGCACGAACGTGCCTTTGTTCTAGTACCTTTAGCGGAAGTATCCACCGCTGCTGCCGAACAACCGCTGATGCTGCACCAGCAGACGCTGGATAAATGGCTTACTCAATTAGATCACTCTGCTATAAAACGCATATCTAACGCTGAAGCCCCCAAAAGTGTCACCGTCACTGCTACCAGCTGACACAAATCTCGACACCACGCCCCCATTCAGGTAACAATTACCGGTTACGCCACTTCACGCATGCAAGGATGCAGCGTTAATAACGGTCGGCTTCCTTAGTGATGTATCGGCCCCACGTAGAAAACGAGAGCACGCCATGAAAACCGTCACCCTGAGCACTCTGCAGGCGTACAAACGCGCCGGCGAAACGTTCAGCTGCCTGACCGCTTACGATGCCTCCTTTGCCCATGCTGCCAGCGATGCAGGCATTGATGTCTTACTAGTGGGCGACTCCCTAGGCATGGTCTTGCAAGGGCACAGCAGCACCCTCCCCGTAACCATCGACGATATCTGCTACCACACCCGCTGTGCGGCGCGTGGCAAAGGGCACAGCCTGCTCATGGTTGATTTGCCGTTTATGAGCAATGCCACTACTGAACGCCTGCTGGAAGATGCGGCTGCCTTGATGCGCGCGGGCGCCGAGCTGGTCAAAGTAGAAGGCGAGGCATGGATGGCTGAAGGCATCCGCGAACTCACTCGTCGCGGCGTG
Source organism: Halomonas sp. GFAJ-1 (assembly GCF_000236625.2). Classification (NCBI taxonomy): domain Bacteria; kingdom Pseudomonadati; phylum Pseudomonadota; class Gammaproteobacteria; order Oceanospirillales; family Halomonadaceae; genus Halomonas; species Halomonas sp. GFAJ-1. Next base: position 57,828 of record NZ_AHBC01000055.1, on the reverse strand, counting down.
CCGGTTTGCGCGCACCTCGGCTTAACGCCGCAAACGGTCTATCAAATGGGCGGGTATAAAGTGCAGGGCCGCGAAGCCGCCCAGGCTGAGCAAATTATCAACGATGCCAAAGTGCTGGTTGAAGCAGGTGCCTCGGTAATTCTGCTTGAGTGCGTCCCGGCAAGCTTAGGCAAAGCGGTTACCGAGGCCCTGGACGTACCGGTCATTGGCATTGGTGCAGGCCCCGATACCGATGGGCAAATTCTGGTAATGCACGATGTCCTTGGCGTTACCCACGGTCGCACACCACGCTTTGTGAAAAACTTTATGGTCGACGCAGATAGCATTCAGAACGCTTTTCAGGACTACCATGAAGCGGTCAAAACTCGCGCCTTCCCAGCACCGGAACACTGTTTTTAAGCGGTGTTTTCACTTTTGTAGCCTGTGAACGACGAAACTTCTCTTATGCGTACTTTACGAGACATCAACGAACTACGTAGCGCTCTAGGCGAGCACCGCTTAGACGGCCAGCGCATTGCACTGGTGCCCACCATGGGCAACCTGCATGAAGGCCACCTGGCGCTCGTCGCGCGGGCCCGCCAAATTGCCGACATCGTAGTCGCCAGCCTGTTTGTGAACCCCATGCAGTTTGGTCCCGGTGAAGACCTTGATGCATACCCACGCACGTTTGAGGCAGATCACGCAAAGTTGAGCGATGCAGGCTGCGATATGTTGTTCGCCCCGACGGTTAGCGCGCTCTACCCAAACGGCTTGACGGCTCAAACCAAAGTACACGTACCAGAGGTCGGCGAAGGCCTGTGCGGTGGCTCACGACCTGGGCATTTCGACGGCGTATCTACCGTCGTCAGCATGCTGTTTAACCTCGTACAGCCAGACGTTGCCTGCTTTGGCGAGAAGGATTACCAGCAGCTAGCAGTGATTCGTAAGCTGGTGAGCGACCTGCATATGCCCATTGAGATTATCGGCGTGCCTATTGTGCGTGCCGAGGACGGCTTGGCGCTCTCTTCGCGGAATGGATACCTAAACGAGCAAGAGCGCACCACGGCTCCGATGCTCTATCGCACTCTCTGTACACTTAGGGACGCGCTGGAACGCGGCGAATCCATCGAACAGGTACTACAACAGGGCAAAACGACCCTGTATGATGCCGGCTTTACGCCCGATTACCTTGAGCTGCGCGATACCACCCTTGGCCCAGTAACCGCCACCACGCGCCAAGCGGTAATGCTAGCTGCCGCGAAGCTAGGCCCTGCCCGGCTTATCGACAACCTCAGCGTGCAGCTGCCAAGCACGACTACTGACGCTAGCCGCTAGGCTAGCTTCACTATTTAGGAGTTACCATGCATACCATTATGCTCAAAGCCAAGCTGCATATGGCTCGCGTTACTCACGCGGTACTCAACTACGAAGGCTCCTGCGCTATCGATGGCGACCTTCTCGATATGGCGGGGATTCGCGAAAACGAACAGATTCAAATTTATAACGTAGAAAACGGTGAGCGCTTCACTACCTACGCTATTCGCGGTGAAGAGGGCTCCCGGCTAATTTCCATTAACGGCGCGGCTGCGCACTTAGCGGCCCCAGGGCATCGTATTATTATTTGCAGCTATGCTCACTACTCCGACGCTGAGCTGGACAACCACCAGCCCGCACTGGTGTATCTGCAAGAAGGCAATCACGTTAGCCATACCAGCAACGCCATTCCTGTGCAGTTAGCTTAAACAGAATCACTGAGTAAGCGCACTTATTAACGGGCCGTTGATCGGCCCGTTTTTATTTACCCAAAATTGCGTATTGCCGCAACGCACAACCTTCCCCTATGCTGAAGATACGGCTGAGAGATACGGCTAGCAGAGTACGCCTATCAGGCAACTGGTTTCAGAGTGTCTGTTATTTACTCCAGGAGTCATTTTATGCAAGAAGTAGTCATTGTTGCGGCACGCCGCACCGCCGTAGGCGCTTTCGGTGGGTCCCTCGCAGGTATTCCCGCGAGCGACTTGGGCGCCTTAGTGATCAAAGATATTCTCGCCTCCACCGGCGTTTCTCCGGATCAAGTTGACGAAGTATTGCTGGGCCAAGTACTTACCGCAGGTGTTGGCCAAAACCCGGCACGGCAAGCGGTGATTAAAGCAGGCCTGCCTGAATCTGTTCCCGCCATGACGATTAATAAAGTCTGCGGCTCCGGTTTGAAAGCGCTTCACCTAGCCACCCAGGCGATCCGCTGTGGCGATGCCGAGCTCATTTTGGCCGGCGGCCAGGAGAATATGTCCGCATCGCCCCACGTGTTGCCTAATTCCCGTAACGGCCAGCGAATGGGTGATTGGAAAGCGATCGACACCATGGTTCACGACGGCCTGTGGGACGCTTTCAATAACTACCACATGGGCATTACCGCTGAGAACCTGGCTGAGAAATACAGCATCACCCGCGAAGCCATGGACGAGTTCGCTGCTGCATCTCAGCAGAAAGCAGCTGCCGCCATCAAAGAGGGCAAGTTCAAAGGGCAAATCGTGCCGGTGGAAATTCCACAGCGCAAAGGCGATCCGGTGGTGTTTGATACCGACGAAAACCCACGCGAAGTATCGGCTGAAAAGCTTGGCGGCATGCGCCCAGCGTTTAAAAAAGACGGTACCGTGACCGCGGGTAACGCTTCATCACTCAATGATGGCGCAGCCGTCGTCATGCTTTGCTCCGCAGAAAAAGCCAAAGAACTTGGCCTTGAGCCACTAGCGCGCATTGCTGCCTACGCGAACGCTGGCGTTGACCCCGCGATTATGGGCATTGGCCCCGCACCGGCCACCCGCCGCTGCTTGGAAAAAGCGGGCTGGAGCCTGGACGACCTGGATCTAGTTGAAGCCAACGAAGCCTTTGCCGCCCAAGCACTGTCGGTAAACAAAGAGCTTGGCTGGGATACGTCCAAGGTCAACGTCAACGGCGGCGCGATTGCCCTGGGCCACCCGATCGGCGCCTCCGGTTGCCGTGTGCTGGTTACTCTGCTGCATGAGATGATCGCGCGTGACGCCAAAAAAGGCCTCGCGACATTGTGTATTGGCGGCGGGCAAGGCGTTGCGCTGGCGATTGAACGCCCTTAACGCCTAGGCATCACCTACCGGCTTAAACCCTCTTCGCAATTATGAAAAAGCCCTCGTCATTTCAAACGACCAGGGCTTTTTTAATGTTTATTCGTGTAAAACAGCACGGCCATTTCAGCGAGCTTTTACGCCTACCACCGTGCTGGGTGTCCTCAGCACCAGTAATGCGCCGACTAAGAACAAGCCAGACGCTATCCACATGGCAATGGGTAAGCTAGTGCTATCCATCACTTGCCCACCCAACATGGCCCCCAGGCCAATCGACATATTAAACGTAAACGCCATTAGCGCAGTGGCCGCCTCGGTGTTTGGCGCTGTACGTATAATCCACGTCTGAATACTGACCGAGACGCTGCCAAATACCGCTCCCCACACCATCAATAGCATCACACCGCTGCTCGGCTGCCCGCCTAACAGTGGAAAAGCGGCTACGACAATTAGCAACAGGCTAGGAATAACCAGCACGGCGCGATAAGGGTGACGCCCAGCAAACATACCCGCCGCTATATTACCCATGATGCCCGCTGCTCCATAAAGCAGCAGTAGGCTGCCCACATGGCGTTGAGAAATCCCACTGATTTCTTGCAGAATCGGGCTGATAAAAGTGTAAGCCGCGAAGTGCCCAACCACCACAAAACCCGTGGTTAAGACCGCCACGCGCACGCCGCGATTGCTAAACTGCTGAGCAAGCACCCGCAGGCGCACCGGCTCGCGCGGTGGTAGTGGCGGCAGCCAGCACCATAGCGCAATAGCCGTTAATAAACTAAAGCCCCCTAACGCTCCAAAGGCCACACGCCAGTTGCTGTAGTCCCCCAGCAGCGTGCCTAATGGCACGCCGAGCACCGATGCCGCCGCAACGCCACCAAAAATCATTGTCATCGCTTTAGGCACCTGAGCTTCAGGCACTAAGCGTGGTGCGATACCGCCTGCAACGGCCCAAAAGCCACCAATGCTTAGTCCCACCAGCACACGGGCGGCCAACAGCTGACCAAAACTGCTCGCAAACGCCGAGAGTAAACTCCCCACCACCATGACAACCATGAGTACCGTGAGCATGATGCGTCGATCTAAGCGCCCTACAGCGACGGGTAGTAAAGGCGCTGAAAACGCAGCAACCACGCCAGGCACCGTCACCATCAACCCCGCCATGCCCGGCGTAACCCCCATTGAATAAGAGACTTGAGAAAGCAAACCAATCGGCAGTTGTTCTGCAGTCACCAATAGAAAAATACCGGTCATCACGGCGACCACCGCCCACCAGCGCGGTGTTTGTTCCTGCTCCATGGCTCTCTTCTCTTTTTCTGTACGACCTATAAAACACTGCGCTAACCGCAGCTAATAAATAAGGAGGAGGACTATACCCGTAATATGGGTTAATTAGCGATATCTGCTATCGCTATGCCTGGATGGAAAATGGGATGAGCTTTAAAACCTGCTATCGATAATATTTACAGCACACAGAGGGTAGGTAACGCGCGCACCAAAAATGCCCCGCAGCTGGCGGGGCATTTTTTATCTCATCCATGAGACGTTGAAGCGATTAATCCTTTAGCAGGTTAGAGATTACCAAGCGGTATCATCTTCTTCCTCAGTTTCCCACTGATCCTGCTCATCGTCCTCTTCATACGTAAATTCTTGCTCTTCCTCTTCAAACTCAGTAGTCGCGTCGTGCTCATGCTCAGTGTCGTAAGAGTTGAAAGAGCCTTGATCGTCCTGCATGGTCTCTTCTTGCGGAGTCGGCTCGTACTCGTCATTGCCTTCCATTCCAGCGAAAGCTAATGGGCTGGCCATCAGGCCGAAAGATACACCTAGGATGCCGAGTTTCTTTAAAGAATCCTTCTTCATCATCATGCCTCCTCATATGGCTTCTTGGTAAAAGCGTCATGCCTTCCTGACATTTCGCTCTTACCCAAGTCATTGCACAGGCCATACCCAAAAGTGCCAATAAAAAATATAAATTATAAAAATCAATAGTTTAAAAACAAAAACACTGTGCCAACTCTGCGCCTAGTTAATGTTTAAGGCGCTTTTAATTGTTTACTAATGACACATGGGGCCTAGGTGCCCATGCCAAGATACTCCGCTGTACGTTGGCTAAACCGTTGGAGCAAGCGACGATAAGCCTGGATGGTTTGTTTTAACCCTTAGTGACTACTGGTATCTTTTGTTGACCTTCATCGTCATGAGAAAAACCATGCCTACGCAACAAGCCTCCACGTTTCGTTTAGTTACCCGCAGCGATTTTGATGGGTTGGTATGCGGTGCACTGCTCAAGCACCTACGCCTTATTGATGAAATCACCTTCGTGCATCCAAAAGATATGCAGGATGGCAAGATTGATATCGATGCCAACGACATCACAACCAACCTGCCCTATGTACCCGGCTGCCACTTGGCCTTCGACCACCATTTAAGCGAGACCGTGCGTAATGTGGAGCGGGCAGACAACCACATCATTAACGCCGATGCGCCATCCGCTGCTCGTGTGGTCTGGGAGTATTACGGCGGCCATGACGCCTTTCCCGCCCGATGGGACGATATGATGGAAGCCGTTGATAAAGGCGACTCAGCTCAGTTTAACAAAGAGGAAATTTTAAACCCTCAGAGCTGGGTACTGCTTAATTTCATCATGGATGCGCGCACGGGCCTGGGTCGCTTCCGCGACTTCCGCATTTCCAACTATCAATTGATGATGAAGCTGATTGACTACTGCCGTGAACATACCATCGACGAGATTCTCGCCCTTGATGATGTTCAAGAACGCACAGCGCTCTACCGTGAGCACGAACAATTAGCGAAAGAACAGATTCAGCGCTGCGCCACCGTACATGGCAATTTAGTGGTGCTAGACCTGCGTAACGAAGAGACGATTTACGCCACCAATCGCTTTGTAATTTATGCCCTATACCCCGAGTGCAATGTCTCTATTCATGTTATGTGGGGGCTTAAGCAGCAGAACACCGTGCTGGCGATTGGTAAATCGATACTCAACCGCTCAAGCCACACGAATATTGGTGAGCTATGCCTTAGCTACGGCGGCGGCGGGCACTTAAATGCGGGAACCTGCCAAATAGATAACGACCAAGCTGAAAGTGCACTCACTGGCATTATTGAGCGCATTAATGCTGATGGGTAATCTCCACCCGTAATATGCTTCGCCCCTGGCTCAGATTATATGATGGGGCGAAGTAAACCTATTTCTCTCTTCTCAATACCCCATCGTTTTGGCAGCCAAGCCACCCGTTTCAGCATCATCATTAGTCGCACAGAGAGAGGCCTTCATGAATGTTTCCGAAGCGCGCCAGCTTCCGCTACAGGGCTTAAAAGTGCTTGAGCTCGGCCAACTGATTGCCGGGCCTTTCGCCACCAAACTGCTGGGTGAATTCGGTGCCGATGTGATTAAGATTGAGCCGCCCGGTACCGGCGACCCACTTCGCAAGTGGCGAATAATTGAAGACGGCACCTCGCTGTGGTGGCACGTCCAGACCCGCAACAAGCGCTCGGTGGCCCTGGATTTACGCAGTGAAGAGGGCCAACGTCTGGTACGCCAGCTTGCCACCGAGGCCGATGTGGTAGTTGAAAATTTCCGCCCCGGCACGCTTGAGAACTGGGGACTGGGTTATGAAGCGCTCTCAAAACTCAACCCCCGGCTGATCATGGCGCATATATCCGGCTACGGGCAGACAGGACCGTACCGCGACAAGCCCGGCTTTGGTGTCATTGGCGAAGCCATGGGAGGGCTGCGTTACCTCACAGGCCAACCGGGGGAGCCTTCGGTACGCGTGGGCGTAAGCATTGGCGATTCCCTTTCTGCCCTCTACGCGGTCATCGGCACCCTACTGGCACTCCAGGAGCGCAACCGCAGTGGCCTGGGTCAAGAGATCGACGTGGCGCTGTATGAATCGGTGTTTGCGATGATGGAGAGCCTGCTGCCGGAGTTCGATGCCGGCGGCCAGGTTCGCGAACCCAGCGGCAGCGCCCTGCCCGGCATTACCCCTTCCAACGCTTACCGCTGTCAGGGCGGCGATTACGTGCTGATTGCCGGTAACGGCGATAGCATCTTCAAACGCTTGATGAGTGTCATTGGCCGGGATGATCTCGGCTGCGACCCAGCACTGGCCCATAACGATGGGCGCAGCCAGCACGCCGAGATGATTGATGCCGCTATTCAGGCCTGGACTGAAGAGCGCCCTCGGGAGGCCATCTTAGAGGCGCTGGACGGTGCCCGTGTGCCAGTAGGCTATCCGTATACCGCCGAAGATATTGCCGTTGACCCCCATTACCTAGCGCGGGAGATGATTCAAACTTTTACCCGCCCCAACGGCAAAACGCTCAAAGTACCCGGCGTGTTGCCAAAGCTTAGCGCTACCCCTGGGCGAATTGGCGACGGCGGCCCAACGCTTGGTCAGCATACCGACGACGTGCTGGATGAGCTGGGCATTGATCACGAAACCCGCGCCAAACTGCGCCAAGCGGGCATCATCTAAGAAGCGTGCTTAACGTGAACCCGCCAAGCCCATGCCCCACCAAAATCGAGATCTAAGACGTTGCCCCGCAACGTCTTAGAGATTGAAACAGGCTTTATCTCAACCTCTAAAGGAGGATAAAGCCCACTGATTTGACGCGTTCGCCTTATGCAGGCCCTACGATATGCTTCACTTCCAGGTAAGCACTTAGCCCCCAGGGGCCAAGCTCACGACCAATGCCGCTGCGCTTGAAGCCACCCCAGCCGGTTTCGGGTAGCACTAGCTGCTCACTGTTATACCAAATGCTGCCTGCCTTAAGCTGGCGGCCAATACGCTTTGCCCGCTCAGGGTCACCGCTAATTACCGTTGCCGCCAAACCATAGGCACTGTCGTTGGCAAGCTGGATAGCCTCGGCTTCGCTTGCCACGCTGCGACCGCAGAGCACCGGGCCAAAAATTTCTTCCTGCCATAAACGGCTCTCGACCGGCACGTCACGGTAAAGCGTGGGCGCGAGGAAGTAGCCTTGAGCGGGTAGCGTGCGGTGTTTGCCGTCGCGCACGACTGAAAGCCCCTCCTGTTCAGCAATATCCAAATAGCGCTGCACGGCATCACGCTGCTTGGCGCTGGTCAAAGGCCCTAAGTCGGTGCCTTCAGCAAGTGGGTCGCCTAGCGTTAGCGCATCCATCCGCTCGGCAAGGGCGGTATAGAGTGCTTCTGCTACGTCTTCATGCACCAATAACCGTGAGGTCGCAGAGCAAATTTGCCCAGCATTGAAGTAAATACCCGCCATTACCCAGTCAGCGGCCTGGTCTGGGTCGGCATCTTCCATCACTAGGATCGGAGACTTTCCACCTAGCTCTAGAGAGACGCTGGCGGTGCGAGCGGCGGCGGCTTGCATGACCGCTTCGCCAACGCGGTTACTGCCCGTGAAGGAAATTTTATCCACGCCAAGATGGTTGGTCAGCGGCGCACCAATGCCCTCACCGTCGCCATTCAGCAGGTTGAGCACACCTGCGGGCAGGCCAATTTCCAAGGCTATCTTTGCCAGCACCCGCTCGGGGAGCGGCGTCACTTCCGACGGTTTGAGCACCGCGGTACAGCCGGCCGCCAACGCAGGCGCCAGCTTCCAGGCGCTGGTCACCAGCGGGAAATTCCACGGCGCGATCAGCCCCACGACGCCAACGGGGTCGTGATACGTGCGCGCCTCAACGCCCTCCATGTCTACGCTGACTAACTCGCCCTGGCGGGCATCTAGCGCTTTGGCCTGCCCGGCGTAGTAACGATAGCAGGCAATCGCGTCGTCGAGATCGATCTCCGCTTCTGCGAGCGGCTTACCGTTGTTGGTCGCTGAAAGCGTGATAATTGAGTCTCGGCGGGCCTCCAGCGCATCAGCGAATCCATCGAGATACGCTGCACGTGCAGCACCGCCCAGCGCCTGCCAAGCGGGCTGCGCCTGCTGAGCCGCTTTTACCGCGGCGTCGACATCCGCCGCATCCCCGGCGGTTACCTGAGCAATCCGCACTTCGCGATAGGGGTTCATCACGTCAAGCAGGCGGGTGCCCGCCGAGGGCACCCACTGATTGTTGATGAATTGGTGGTCAACCACCGAAGGGTAATCGGTCTGGGAGGTTATGGGCATTGCCGTGGCTCCTTTAAAGATCGTGTTGGCGAAGCCAATCATCGATAAGTTGGGTTAGGTGCTGGCCGCTAAAGCTAGGGAAATGGCCGCCGTGCACGGTGCGAACGGGCAGCTTACGCAGCCTGCGCATGCTGGCAGCGTAGTCGGTAAGATCGCTGTGCCAGAGGTCTTCGATTAACGGGCCATCGTAAATCAGATCGCCCGAAATCAGCGTTTGGGTTGCGGCTTCCCACAAGGCGATACCCCCCAGGGGAGTGCCCCGGCGTGTGAATCACCTCCCACTGACGATTGCCTAAATCCAGTATCTCGCCATCCTCTAGCGGGCATACCATTTGCGGCGCCGTAATGCGGTAGCCCGCGTGGGAGTATGGCTTTGCGGGTAGCGCCTCAAACATCTCATCGCTAAGAAACTGCTCTGCCAGGGTGCGCGCGTTGTCGGGTGAGGCAAGAATCTCTGCCTCGTCGGCATGTACATGACAGCAGCCAAACTCGTGGGCGGCGCCGATATGATCAAAGTGCGTATGGCTCGCTACCGCCAAAAGATCACGCTCGCTAAGCAGCGCCACGTGTTGACGCAGCGGCACGGCCCCCAGCCCAAAATCCACGACCATGCCCCGCTTGCTGCCCTGCACATGCCAGATATTGCAGCGATAAAACGGTTTGATCCACGGTTCGTCAATCAGGGTGATACCGTCCGCCTTGGGGACGGTACGGTACCACTGCTGTTCATTGATGCGCTGAAGGCTCATACGGCTACCCGCTTCGCGAAAGCAACCTTACTAACTACAAAATAGAGCGCCCCCGTAATCACGAAAACCGGCAGCGACGCGCCAAAGTCCAGCGGTGCGACCCAGTTCCAGTAGTAAGCCAGTAACGCCCCGACTGCGTAGCTGCCGAGCGCCAGCCAGTTGAAGGCGGGTAGGCTATTTTCATCCTGGATTAACTGTGCCGAGGTATAGCGCTGGCGACCCAGCAGGTAGTAATCCACGATCATCAGGGAAAAGGCCGGAATAAACACGCTGCCAATAATTAATAGAAAGGTCTGGAACTGGTCAAGAATACCGGGGATCAGCGCGCCTACTACAGATACCACGCCAATGATTAATGCCGGTTTCCAAAACGGTACTTTAGGCCGCACGCTCATAAATGAAAGCGTTGCGCTGTAGACACACATGACGTTGGTCGTCAGTACCGAAAAGAAAATCACCAAGGCGGCGGGCAGGCCGAAACCAAATCCGCTGAGCAGTGCAGTAGGGTCATAGGTTTGCTCCATACCCACCGTAATTGAGAGTGCCGACACCGTGGCCCCCAACCCCATCGCAATTAATGTGGCAGTAACGTAACCGCCCCACGTACCCACAACGGCAGCTTTCAGCGAGCGGCAGTGACGGTTGTAATCCGCGGCTAATGGTATCCAAGAAAAAGCGGTCGCCACCACAATGTCGAACACCACGCCACCGCCTAGCACGCCTTCAGGAGGAATCTGAGTAATGCTGGGTAAATCATAGTGACGACTCAGCGCAAAAAGCACTACGGCCGACAGCCCTACCATCAGAACCGCCGCTATTTTCTCTACCTTCTCGATGCCTAAATGACCGCGTAAGGCGATCAATACGACCAGCGACTCACACAGCACCGTAAACAGCGCCACATTGGAGTAACCGGTGAGACTTTCAACCGCGTAATCCAGGCTCATGCCTGCTAAAAGCGCTTGAATCCAGCTCCACGCAATGAGCGCTAGCAAATTAACCCAGGCGGGGAAATTAGCGCCTTTGCGGCCAAACGTGCCCCTCGCCAGCACCATGGTCGTCATGCCAGTTTGCTGCCCCATTACACCGATTAACACCAAAGGAATAATGCCGATCGCTGAACCCAGGACAATCAGCAGCATGGCATGCTGAAAAGTTAGGTCGGGCACCAAAAACATGCCGGTAAGAATGGTAGTAACCACCACATTAGCCCCCAGCCACAGGGCAAAGGTTCCCGGTAGTCCAAGGCTGTGCTCAACGCTATCCGCTGAGAGGGTGTCTTGGCCCAACACGCTATTATTCTTCATTATTATCTCCTGGTTTTAGCAGGCTTTTTTGCCAGGCCGCGGCGTCAATTTCGATCATTAACGGCCCGTTGGTTTCGCGGTTGGCGAGCGCCTTGGCAAGTTCAGCGGAGCTTTCTACCCGTACGCCGGGGCAACCAAAGCCTTCGGCCAGGGTGAGGAAGTTGGGCGCTTGAATATCCACACCCAAGCGGGCCACGCCGTTGGCATCCATATAGCGACGAATCTCTTCGTAACCAGCGTTGTGCCATAGCACAATCACCACGGGCAGGCGCTCTTCTACGGCCGTTGCCATTTCCGAAAGCGTAAACATCACGCCGCCATCACCCACCAGTGCCACCACCGGCAGATCCGGCTGCGCCAACTGTGCTCCCAGCGCCGCCGGCAACCCATAACCCAAGGTGCCGTAGCCGGTAGATGCATTGAAGTAGCGCCTTGGTGCTGGCTGGCTAACCAAGTGGTTACCGGCATATACCGGAGCGGTGGAATCGCCCACCAAAATCGCCTCAGGCAAATAATCAGCCAGGGTTTTATAAAGCGGCACAAAGTCGCTAAAGGCAGGATCGTTTGCCAGATTCAAAGCGCTCAAAGCTGCAGCGGTTCGCTCAACGCCGTTCCGCTTCAATGGGTCAGGGAAGTGAGCTAGCAACAGTTCCAGGCTACGCCCAGCATCGCCCACTAAGCCAAGCGTTGTACGCTGGTTGCGCACCAACTGCTCAGGATCGAGATCAATACGAATCAGCGTGCCGTTGAGGTGAAAGCCACCATCAAACACTACGTCGTAATCGGTTTCACCTAGCTCGGTGCCTATGGCCAGAATCACATCGGCGTTGGCCGCCAGTTCACGTACCGCGGGCAGCGCCGCATTCGCGCCCAAGTCCAGCGGATGGTCGCGGCCTAGCAGCCCTTTGGCATTAATGGTGGTGACCGTCGGAGCATCGAGTTTGTCTATCAATGCCCGCGCTGCCGCTGGCGCTGAAACACAGCCACCGCCTAACAGCACTAAAGGCTGCTTCGCTGCGTGTAACAAGCGAGCGGCTTCAGCGAGCCCATCTGGATCAGGCGTTGCCCGATATAACGTGGGCGCGTGCCAGCTAGTCGGCAGATGGACTGGTGCATTGAACAGGTCGATAGGAATTTCGATATGCACCGGGCCTGGACGCGCGCCATTGAAGATAGCAAAGGCGCGGGCCAGCACGTCAGGTAGCGTATTGGCATCCAGCAGCGTGTGGCTAAACCGCGCCACACCGCTGATCATCTGCTGCTGGCTGGGCAGCTCATGCAGCCGCCCCTGGCCTAAGCCCAGGGTGTCACGGCGGTTCACGCTGGAGATCACCAGCATGGGGATAGAGTCCGCCAGGGCTTGGCCCATGGCGGTGGCAATATTGGTCATCCCCGGCCCGGTGATAATCAGGCACACCCCAGGCTGGCCGCTGGCGCGGGCATAACCGTCGGCCATAAACCCCGCTCCTTGCTCATGGCGCGGGGTGATATGCCTTACATCGCTGCCTTCCAAGCCGCGATACAGCTCCACCGTGTGCACGCCGGGGATGCCGAACAGGGTACGCACCCCGTAAGTATCGCGCAGCAAGCGAATCAGTAGCTCAGCACAGGTCATGGTTGCACGATTTTTCTTTGCATCAGCGTTCGTTGCATCAGAGTTCTTTGCATTAGCGTTCATTGCAGGCCCCTTAGAAGAAAAACGTATGGGCCATAAAGGCAATGATCGGCAGCGTAATGGCAGTCCGCAGTAGGAAAACGACCGCCAGTTCCCAGAACTTAATGGGAATTTTCGACTTGAGCAGCAGCGCGCCAATTTCCGACATATACACCAACTGCGTCATGGAAAGACAAGCAATCACGAAGCGGGTCAGCTCGCTTTCGATGTTGGTCGCCAATACCGCCGGTAAGAACATATCGGCAAACCCTACCAGCGTAGCAGGGGCCGCCGCCTGAGCTTCAGGAATACGCAGCAGCTCCAGCACAGGCACCATCGGGTAAGAGAGCCAAGTAAACAGCGGCGTAAATTCGGCCAAAATCAGCGCAACAGTGCCGATTGCAAAGACCAGCGGCAGCAGCGTGAGGAAGATATCAATGACATTGAGTAGCGCTAGGCGGGCTAGCTCCCGTGGCCCCGGCGCACTGCCTGCCCGGCGGGTAGCTTGCAAAAGGCTGTAGCGGAACAGGCCTACATTGTCGTGACGCTCTTCGCTTAACTGACAGCCGACCGGCTCATAGTAGTCGTTGGTTTTGCGCGACAGCGGCGGAATTCGTGACACGATGACCGCGGCGATCAGCCCGGACACCACCACCGTAAAGTAGAACTGCACAAAGAGGTGGTTAATACCGACAAAGTTGATCACCAACAGGCTGAAAGCGATAGAGGCAACCGAAAAGTTGGTGGCAATCACCGACGCTTCGCGGCCATTGTAATAGCCTTGCTCGTACTGCTGAGCCGTAATCAAAACACCTACGGTACCCGAGCCCATCCACGAAGCTGTGGCATCGATAGCACTACGCCCAGGCAGATTAAAAATCACCCTAAACGGTTTACGCACCATGGTGCCGATAAACTCCATAAAGCCGAACTCAACCAAAAACGGCAGCAGCACCGCCGCAAAGAAGAAGAACGTCAGCAGCACCGGCGCCAAATCGTTGAGCATCACGCCACCGGTAAAGGAAGCAGTGACGAACTCTGGCCCAAACTGGAAATAGGTCATCAGGACAAAAATGGCGCCTAGTACGCGCATCACCACCCAAATAGGCCCTACATCAAACATATCGTGAAAGGGGCCACTTTTTATCCAGGCAGGCTGGGCGATTTTGGCGTACAGCGTTACCACGACGGACAAGCAGAGTATCACCACGGCAATGGCAGGCAGCGCCGAGCCCAGCAGGGTTTGCAGGCCATCGGCCATCAGGCCCATACCAATATTAATGGAGTCACCCACTTGAAAGGGGATTAGAAACAGCAGCACCCCAATCAATGAAGGAATCAGAAACTTCAGTAAATGCGCGCGGGGTATCGGTGCCGGAGGGGACGGCTGCTCCGCTTTATCATTGCTATACGACATAGGGGTCACCCATTGGAAGTGATTATTGGAGGTGGGCTGGCGGCGTTGTTAGGTCGGCGCTTTTTTTATTTGTTAGCTATTTATGAGTTAGCTATTCGGTTGGCATTAATCGCTACGCTTAACGCCCGGCAGTACGCAAAGCATTTCATACAGCAGCGTGGCGCCCATCAAGGCGGTGTTACCGCTGGGGTCATAGGGAGGTGACACTTCTACCAGATCACAGCCAACGATATTGAGGCCAGCGGCACCACGCACAATCTCCAATCCTTGAGCAGACGTCAGGCCACCCATTTCAACAGTGCCGGTACCGGGGGCAACAGAGGGGTCTAAGCCGTCAATATCAAAACTGATATACACCGGAATATCGCCCATCTGTTCACGCACTTCTTGCATCAACGGCGCTAGCGAGCGGTACCAGCACTCCTCGGCGGGCACGACGCGAAAGCCTTGATCGCGGCACCAGTCAAAATCTTCAGCGGCATAGCCAGTGCCGCGCAGACCGATTTGCACTACTTTACCGTGGGCTAACAAGCCCTCTTCTTGAGCGCGACGAAATGGCGTGCCGTGGGCAATCGGCTCGCCGAACATGTGCTCGTTAACATCGGCGTGGGCATCAATATGAATCAGCCCCACCGGGCCGTGCTTTTTGGCCATGGCTCGCAGAATCGGCAGCGTCAGCGTATGTTCACCGCCCAGCGTTAGCGGAATGCAGTTGTGCTTAAGCACGTCATCGTAGAAGGCGGTGATGATGTCGACGCTTTTCGGCAGGTGGAAGGTATTGATAGGTACGTCACCGATATCCGCCACTTGTAAGCTTTCAAACGGCGCGGCGCGGGTTGCCATATTGTAGGGGCGCAACATACGCGACTCATCGCGAATCTGACGCGGGCCAAGGCGTGTACCCGGGCGGTTGGAAGTGCCGATATCCATGGGGATGCCAATAAACGCAGCGTCTAAGCCCTCGGCAGTGGCTTGGGTAGGCAGGCGCATCATAGTGGCGGGGCCTGCAAAGCGTGGCATGGTGTTGCCACCTAGGGGCTGATTAAACTCCGACATAAACATCTCCTTGGATTTGTTGTGACGCTCTGGCGTGGTTGACGCATCTTTAACTAAGGCACTGCCTTAGCTATCTCTTTTAAACATTGCACAGACCATGCCAAGTCGTAGATGCCCTAAACAGGTAGGATTACCAGCCAATTGATGCAAAAATGAATCGAATGCGCGCCCATACAATTCATTTATGCATCAATAATTCAAAAATGACTTAAAAAAGAGCCGACATCATTGGCTTCACGTGAGTGGCACTTAATGAGTGAGATAGAACGAGAGAGCTGAGAAATAAAATGAGTGAAATAGACAAGCGCGTACTGCAAACCATCGTGGAGACCGCCAACGACCACTTCTTTATCGTCAGTGGCGATGGGCAAATAGTCGATATTAGCCCAGGCGCTGAAGCGGTTTACGGCGTTTCGCGGGAAGAGCTTCTCTCCAGCAGTGTTCATCAGCTACAAGCGGCCGGCGTGCTTAAACCGTCTATTACCCTGGAAGTGATGCGCACCCGCAAGCCTGCACAGCTTATGCAGATAACCGGGACAGGTCGCCGAGTCATTGCCGAAGCCTACCCTGTGTTCGTCGATGGCAAGCTGGAACGCATTATTAGCCGCTCGCGGGATTTAACCGACCTGCAACTATTGCAGGACGAATACGCGCTGCTGCAAAAACGCTTTAGCGAACACTTAAAACGCAGCCAGGCAGCCCCGGATGCCGAGGAGCAGGCGTTGGATGACGCCTTAGACAATTTGCAGGTGCGCAGCAGCGTAATGCGCGAAATAGCGCTACTGCTTAAGCGGGTCGCCCCATCGGATGCCAATGTGCTGATGCTAGGGGAGTCCGGCGTAGGTAAAACGGCGTTCGCCAAGCAGCTACACCGCTGGAGCCAGCGCTGTGATGGCCCCTTTATTGACGTTAATTGTGCAGCGATACCTGAAAACTTATTTGAGTCGGAGATGTTTGGCTATCAACCCGGCGCCTTCAGCGGGGCCGCGCGGCAGGGAAAAGCGGGCCTATTAGAGCAGGCCGAAGGCGGTACGCTGTTTCTGGATGAAATTGGTGAACTGCCGCTGTTGATGCAAACCAAGCTGCTCAAAGTGATTCAAGACGGCAGCTTGACCCGACTGGGTGACACCCGTGCTCGCAAGGTCAACTTTCGTTTGGTAGTGGCCACCAACCAAGACTTGGCAAAACAGGTAGAAGCCGGACTGTTTCGTCTGGATCTTTACTACCGACTTAATGTCATCCCGGTCACCCTGCCACCACTACGTGACCGCCGGGAGGATATCCCTGATCTAGTTGAAGCGTCGTTAAATCGGCTCAACCAGCGCTATGGCCGACGAAAAATTCTTGATACCCGCGTTTGGTCGACGCTGATGGGCAGCGAATGGCCGGGTAACGTCCGCGAGCTGGAAAACTGGTTAGAAAGAGCCTGGCTCTCAAGCCCCACCGACCAGATCGAGGAACCCGCCGTGCTCCCTCACGCCGAGCAGCTCCCCGTCAATTTACCGAACGCTTCACCCGCACAGGCAGTTACACTTGAACCCCACGAAACGCTTAAGCAATATCTTGCTCGACTGGAACGGGAAACCCTTGAAGAACTCAGCAACATACTCCCCAGCACCTACGCCATTGCGAAGCGACTTGGCATTAGCCAATCCAGCGTGGTGCGGCGGCTGCAGCACTACGGCATCAAAATTACCAAGTGAGTTTTTGCTTAATGCCGCTCACGTAATACACCTGCCACACAAGCGTCACACAACGGCAACATCTTCATAACAAGATTTACCCATTACAGCTAGCAGCCGGTGATGGGTGTGCCATGTCAAATCAATCGCGAATCCGCTTGGAAAGTGTCAGCAAGCGCTGGGGTGCAACCGCCGCTGTCGATAACATTTCCTTCGACGTCACCCCCGGGCAATTTGTGATTCTGCTGGGCCCTTCAGGCTGCGGTAAATCCACCACGCTACGCATGATCGCAGGCTTGGAAGAAGCCAGCGACGGCCACATTCATATTGGCGAACGCGACGTTACGCGCCTACCGCCCGGTGATCGCGGGCTCAGCATGGTGTTTCAATCCTACGCGCTGTTTCCGCATTTAAGCGTGGCCGACAATATCGTGTTTGGCCTGCGCAGCCGCAAAGTGCCCAAAGATGAACAGCGTCAGCGGCTGGCGAAAGTCGCCGAGCTGGTCGATTTAACCGACTACCTGAACCGCAAACCTGCCCAACTTTCCGGCGGCCAACGCCAGCGGGTTGCGTTGGCGCGCTCGGTTATTTCTGAACACCCGATCTGCTTGATGGACGAGCCACTCTCCAACCTGGACGCCCGGCTGCGTAGCGATATGCGCAGGGAAATCAAAGCGCTGCAAAGCCGCCTGAACATGACGGTTATCTACGTTACTCACGATCAAGTCGAGGCCATGAGCATGGGCGATCGCGTTATTTTAATGCAGCACGGCAAAATCGTTCAGGATGACTCGCCTGACGAGCTCTATAACCGCCCCGCTAGTGCCTTTGCGGCAAGCTTTATTGGCAGCCCCGCCATGAACCTGCTGCCACTGTTGCTAGGCGAGAATGGTGCTGTGATCGAAGGCGAACCCAGCACGCCAGTAGCCCCTATGGAAGCGGCAGGTGGTCACTTGGGTGTCCGCCCAGAAGATATTGAGCTAAGCACCACGTCAACCACAGGTGTACCCGCCATAGTTGTCAGCGATGAGTACCTGGGTGCCGATACGATTGCCCATGTCACCGTTGGCAGTCATACCGTGAGGGTTCGCATGAGCGGTAAACACGCGCTAGCGGGTCAGCCCTGTCGCCTTCGCTGGGCAAGCCAACACGCTCACCTGTTTGGCAGTGACGGCCTGCGCCGAGATGACATAACGCCACACGCTTTACCCAACGCCTCTCGAGCTGTTCCTCGCCCACCGGCAGTGGGCTCTTTCCAACACTGATCGCTAAACCTGGTTCAGTACTGACACTTGCGGAGTCTCTTATGCGTTTGCGTACCCCTTTTGCAATGACTGCTTTGGCAGCGGGCTTATTAAGCGCCGCTCAGGTAAACGCCGATAGCATTGATCTCACCATGTACTATCCCGTCTCGGTGGGCGGTGCACTCACGGATGTCATCGACAACTTGGTCGCTGAGTTTGAGAGCGAACACCCTGAGATTAATGTGGAAGCGATTTACGCCGGTAACTACGACGACACCCGCGTACGGGCAATGTCGGCCATTGAGGCCGGTGATGCACCGCAACTATCGGTACTGTTCTCCATCGACCTTTACGAGCTGATTGAGCAGAATGCCATCGTCGCTTTCGACGACTTAATCGAAACTGACGAAGAGCGCGAATGGCTAGATAGTTTTTATCCTGGCTTGATGGAAAACGGCCAGCTAGACGGCAAAACCTACGGCATACCCTTCCAGCGCTCTACCATCGTGCTGTTCTGGAACAAAGATGCCTTTGAAGCCGCGGGCCTAGACCCCGATATGCCTCCCGAGAACTGGGAAGAGATGGCCGACATGGCCGCTACCGTGCGTGAAGCCTCCGGCGGCGATCAGTGGGGCGTGATGGTACCTTCCACTGGCTACCCCTACTGGATGTTTCAGGCCTTCGCCTTTCAAAACGGCCATCGTCTAATGAGCGAAGATGGCACCGAGGTCTACTTTGACGATCCGGCGGCCATTGAAGCGCTTGAATACTGGGTATCGCTAACCACTGAGCACAATGCCATGCCCGACGGCACCATTGAGTGGGGCACGTTGCGCCAGAACTTCCTTGAAGAGTCCACCGCTATGATGTGGCACACCACGGGGAACTTAACCGCCGTGCGGAGTGAGGCCAATTTTGATTTTGGCGTCGCCATGCTGCCCATGAATACCCAGCGGGGTAGCCCCACCGGCGGCGGCAACTTCTATATTTTTGAAGACGCGACCGAAGAAGAACAGCGCGCAGCGATGACCTTTATTCGCTGGATGACAGACCCCGAGCGCGCCGCTGCATGGTCCATTGAGACGGGTTATATGGGCGTTAGCTCTGCCGCTTATGAGACCGACGCGCTGCAAAGCTACGTGGAAGAGTTCTCACCAGCAGCGGTAGCCCGTGACCAGCTCGAACACGGTACTGCGGAGCTTTCCACCTACCAGGGGGGCCGCGTGCGCCGCGCCTTGGACAACGCCGTGCAAGCCGCGCTAACCGGCCAGATGTCGCCGGAAGAAGCGCTAAGCCAAGCGCAGCAAGAAGCCGATGGCGTGCTTCGTCGCTACGCACGCTGAGTGCACTAGCGCTGTAACACTTGCCCGATTGCCATGCTCGCCGGGGTACGCCCCGGCTTTTTCTCCTGCGGTACACCCCTATGAACTTAACCTCTTATCGGCGAATGCAGTTATATGGCGGCTTGTTGTTACTGCCTGCCGCAGTGCTGTTAACCACGTTCGCCTACCTGCCTACGATCACAACCGTTATCAACAGCTTGTTTTTGCCCGGCTTTCGCGGTGCGCCCGCCGAATTTGTGGGGCTCGAAAACTATCAGGTGTTGTTTGATGACCCCACGTTTTGGAAGGTAGCGCGCAACAACTTAATTTATGCCGTGGGTACGATTCCGACGTCCATTGCACTGGCACTGGGCATGGCGCTGTTCGTTAACGGTAAACTTCCGGGGCGCGGCTTTGTGCGTATGGCGTACTTTACGCCCACCATCCTGCCCATGATCGCCGCTGCCAATATCTGGATGTTCTTCTACGCCCCACAGATTGGCTTATTTAATAAACTGCTCGGCGCATTAGGGTTTTCTGGGGTTAACTGGCTTGGCGATCCCAGCATGGCGCTGGGGTCAGTGATTGTGATGTCGGTATGGAAAGAAGCCGGCTTTTTTATGATTTTCTACTTAGCGGCATTGCAGGGTATTGCCCCCGAGCTTAAAGAGGCTTCCGACCTTGAAGGCACCAGCCGCTGGAGCTTCTTCTGGCGAGTCACCTTTCCGCTGTTAATGCCCACCACGCTTTTCGTGCTCATTAACGCCTTGATTAATGCGGTAAGGGTCGTCGATCACCTGTTTATTTTGACTAAAGGTGGGCCCAATAACGCCACCAACCTGCTGCTTTATTACGTTTATGAGAATGCGTTTTCGTTCTTTGACCGCACCACGGCGGCCACTATTACAGTGGTCATTTTGCTGGTACTCGCCGTCGTTGCCACGCTTAAGTTCACGATTTTAGACCGCAGGACCCATTACCAATGAGTTCAACCCTATCGCCTTCAAAAACCTATGCGTCCCGCTATCGTTACCTCTCCATTCCATCGCTGGAAACCGTGGCAGCATGGTTGCTGGCGATTATCTGGGTATTTCCCCTACTGTATGCGTTCTGGGCCGCCTTTCATCCCCCGGCCTATATGGTGCGCTTCGACTTATTTGCCCCCCTTACGCTGGATAACTTTAAAAACGCTTGGGCGCAGGCGCCCTTTGCCCGCTACTACCTGAACACGTTTGCCCTGGTTACCGGCGTTGTTTTTGCTCAGTTTGTAGTCTGCACCCTGGCAGCCTTTGCCTTTGCGCGTTTTCCCATCCCAGGCAAAAACGTGCTGTTTATGCTGGTGCTAATTCAGCTGTTTGTGTTCCCCGAAGTGCTGATTGTCGAGAACTACCGCATCGCCAGCGAGCTGGGGCTGATCAACACCATCACTGGCATTGGATTGCCCTACGTGGCCAGCGCCTTCGGTATTTTCCTGCTGCGTCAGACGTTTAAAACCATACCCAGGGAGCTTGAAGACGCTGCGCGTATTGAAGGCTGTAACTGGCTAGAAATTCTCTGGAAGGTGTACGTTCCCCTGGCCAAACCCACCTACCTTGCTTACGGGCTTGTCTCGATCAGCCACCACTGGAATAACTTTCTATGGCCACTGGTGGTCACCAATTCGGTAGAGAGTCGTCCGTTAACGGTAGGCTTAGGGGTTTTCTCAGCGCCCGAAACCGGCGTTAACTGGGCCACCGTTAGCGCCGCCACGCTGTTAAGCATTGCCCCGTTGCTCATCGCTTTTCTACTCTTTCAGCGCCAGTTCGTGCAGTCGTTCTTAAGAGCGGGGATTCGCTAGGCAAAATTCCTTAGGGTTTCGTGCGACAATTCTCCCTCACGCACGCGACAAGGAGAGCATTGATGCACGGCGACGCCCATCCGGCAGCCCTCAAGGTGTTGCAGGAGGTCTTTGGCTACGACAGTTTTCGCGGCCCGCAACAGGCAATTATTGAGCATGTGATTGCTGGTGGCGATGCGCTGGTGTTGATGCCCACCGGCGGTGGCAAATCGCTGTGCTATCAGATCCCCGCGCTACTGCGCGAAGGTACCGCGATTGTGGTTTCGCCGCTGATCGCGCTGATGCAGGATCAAGTAGCAGCGCTGGAACAGAACGGGGTTAGGGCAGCCTACCTCAACTCAAGCCTCGATTATCACGAGGCGGTTGATGTGGAAAATCGCCTGCGGGCGGGCGAGCTGGATCTTTTGTATGTGGCCCCCGAACGGCTCGCTATGCCGCGCATGCAGATGCTGCTGGAACAGACCCAGATCGCGCTGTTCGCCATTGATGAAGCCCACTGCGTCTCCCAGTGGGGTCACGATTTTCGCCCGGAGTATCGCCAGCTCTCCCACCTGCATCAGCGCTTTCCCCAGGTGCCGCGCATCGCCCTGACCGCCACCGCCGACGTGCCCACCCGGGGCGATATCATGGAGCACCTGCAGCTTCAAAACGCGGCGCTATACAACAGCGGCTTTGACCGCCCCAACATTCGCTACCATATCGCCGAAAATCAGGGCAACGCCAAGGAACAGCTGCTGCGCTTTATTCGCGAGCACCACAATGGCGAGGCAGGCATTGTCTACTGTCTTTCCCGGCGCAAAGTAGAGGAGACTGCCGCTTGGCTGGAACGCCAGGGGCTCACCGCGCTGCCCTACCACGCGGGGCTTCCCGCCGAGCAGCGCCAGCACCACCAAACCCGCTTTCTACGTGAAGATGGCGTGGTAATCGTCGCCACTATCGCCTTCGGCATGGGCATCGACAAGCCAGACGTGCGCTTTGTGGCGCACCTCAACCTGCCCAAGAGTATCGAAGCCTACTACCAAGAGACTGGCCGTGCCGGGCGCGACGGCCTGCCCGCCGATGCCTGGATGGCCTATGGGCTTCAGGACGTAATCACCCTGCGCCAGATGCAGCAGGGCTCCAGCGCCGCTGACCAGCAAAAACGCATTGAGCAGCAGAAGCTCGACGCTATGCTGGGGCTATGTGAAATCATTAGTTGCCGACGCCAGGCGCTGCTCCACTACTTTGGCGATCACTTAGACGCGCCCTGCGGCAACTGCGACAACTGCCTCACCCCACCCGAGACCTGGGACGCCACCGTGGCGGCACAAAAGGCGCTCTCCTGCGTCTACCGCACCGAGCAGCGCTTTGGTGTGACCTATCTGGTGGATTTACTGTTGGGCAAAAGCAACGAACGAATCACCCGCTTTGGCCACGACAGACTCAGCACCTACGGCATAGGCAAAGACCTCTCTGCCAACGAATGGAAGGCGCTCTTTCGGCAGCTGATTGCTAGCGGTTTTTTAAGCGTGGATATGGAGGGCCATGGCGGCATCAAGCTGACTGCTAACGCAAAGCCGGTACTGCGCGGCGAGCATGACCTCACCCTGCGCAAGCCAATCAACAAACCCAGTAAGGCTAAAGCCGCTCGGCGGGGCAGCAAAGTCTCTGCCACGCACAGCCACGGCCCACTGTGGGAGGCACTGCGCCAGCACCGCAGGGAGCTTGCCGAAGCCCAGGGCGTGCCCGCCTATGTGATCTTCCACGACGCCACCCTTGCCGAACTGATCGAACAGAAACCCCAGAGTTTGGAGGCATTGGGGGCAATCTCCGGCATTGGCGCGCGCAAGCTGGCAGATTACGGCGAGGGCTTTCTGACAGTTATTCTGGCGCAGCAGGAAGGCGAGTAGCGTTAATGCAGCAGGCTATCTTGACTGCTGGGCGATGCTAGGTCGGGCGGTTTTTCGTAGTGATGGGATCAAGCCCATCTGGATCTTCGAATACTTCAGGATATCTGCGCTTGGCCCGCACTAAACGAATGATGGTGACGATATTGGTGATCACAATCAGCCCTTCCGCAATAGTTCCGCCGATCGCACCAATGAGCAGGTTGTTCAGCATCCACGCTAAGGCGGCCAGCCCTAGGCATACCCGCATGGCGATGCCGCGCAGCAAAAACATGCCAACGGTTCCCATTACCATGGCCGCCATGGGCAGAACATCCACCCAGTTTTGCCAAGTGAAAGCGGCAGCAATACCACTGGCCAGCAGCACGCCCACCATAACGGCTTTGCTACCCATATAGCGTCGGGCCAGCACAATTCGCACAATCACCATTACGGTGAGCGCGGCCGCCGTCCAACTTCCAAAAAAGACAAACTGCAGCGCAAAGGCCACATTGGCGGAGATCAGCAGCCCTAATAATCTGTTGTCGTTTTTGCTGGCAAAAGCCACTACGCATATCACCAGCGCCACCAAGCCAAAGAGCTGACCCGCCAGAACACTGTGGCTTAGGCTATCTAGCATTGCATATACTCAGTTAGATTTTTCAGCGGCCCATACTCGCATAAATACGCCGCGCCCTCTTGATGAAACCGCCTGACTTTAGCGCACGAGATCCAGCAGTACTTGCGAGACTTCTTTCCCGATCACTATTTAATCAAACATCCCTAAGAGCCACCCATTAAGCGGAATGCTATGACACAATGGGGCAATCGATACGACGCACTTAACAAGGAAGACACCGGCCATGTTTCACTACTTACAAGGTTTACCCCATTTTTTTGGCTACTTGATCAGCGCTCTTGGGCTGTTAGTTGCCTTTATGTACTGCTATAGCCGCATTACGCCACACCACGAGTGGACACTGATTCGTGAAGGCAACGCTGCTGCCGCCCGCGCCTACGGCGGCTCTATTCTGGGTTTTACCATTCCGCTGTATAGCGCCATGGCGAACTCTGTCAGCTATATCGACTTTATTCTCTGGGGCATTATTGCCTTTGGTGTTCAGTTAGCGACTTTCTTTGGGTTGAAGCTGTTTCTGCGTCAGCAGGGCGAAAGCCTTTCCCAGCATATTAACGAAGGCCACCAAGCCTACGGCACGTTGGTAGGCAGCGTTTCCATTGCGGTCGGCTTGATCAACGCAGCCTCAATGACGTGGTAAAGGAGAGTGACATTGGATACACATAACCACCCGGCACATTTACCCCGTCGCAAGCGCAGCGCTCGCCTGACCCTGGCGATGATGGGCACCAGCGCGTTTGGCTTAACTGCCTGTGTTGAATCAGCGCCTGATGAGCACGTAACCGAGGTCAGCTTCGATGAACCCAGAAGCTTTCAAAGTGTTGAGGAGTGCGTTGCTGCTAACGTTTATACCCGCAGCGCCTGCGAAGATGCTCACGCTGCATCGCTTGAGTCTGTTCCCCGCTTTGACACACTAGAAGCCTGCGAAGCAGAGCACGGCGAAGGCGCTTGCACAGCACCTACCGAGGAACAAGCCCAAGCCACTAGCGGTGGCGGCAGTTGGTTTATGCCCGCCATGATGGGTTACATGATGGGCAGCATGTTGTCGAACACCAACCGTGGTCGTTCTATTGAGCGGGTCTATCAAGAACCGGTTTACCGTAATCGCCAAAACCAAGGCAATTGGAATACCGCCTCCACCCAAGCAACCCAGCGTGTTAATCAGCGCAATGAGGCCATGCGTAGCTCGGTGGTTCAGAACCGCCAAGCAACGACACGACGCGGTCTGGGCACACGTTCAGCCTCCTGGGGTTCATAGCCAGTATTCGAGGATTGCTATGCTGCGGGTAGATATACCTGAACGTAAAGAGTGGAAAGCCCTAGCCGACGAGCTAGGGTTTCATTTTCACACCATTGATGGTGCACCGTACTGGAAAGAGGACGCCTACTACCAGTTCACCCTGGAGCAGGTAGAACAGGACATCGAGGCTCCAACTGAAGCGCTGCATGAAATGTGTATGGAGTTGGTCGACAAAGTCTGCCACTCCAATGCGTTGATGCAGCGCTTAGCGATTCCTGAGTTTATGTGGGACACCATTCATAACTCCTGGAAAACGGGCCAGCCGCACCTGTATGGTCGTATGGACTTTGCCTATACCGGTAACGGCCCAGCGAAGCTGTTAGAGCTAAATTACGATACGCCCACATCGCTCTATGAAGCGGGATTTTTCCAGTGGGTATGGCTTGAACAAGCCATTGAGCAGGGCATTCTTCCTCGTCAGGCAGACCAGTACAACTCGATTCAAGAGCGCTTAATCAACGCCATGGCCCATTTAGGCGACCGCTTGGAAAGGCGTACGCTCTACTTCTCCTGCGTAAAAGGCAGCGATGAAGAGCGTGCAACGGTGAGCTACTTGCAAGATATTGCCCTTCAAGCGGGGCTGAATACACCCTTTATTTATACCGATGATATAGGCCTGCAGCCTGGTGCCACTCACTTTGTCGATTTAGACAACCAGCCCATTACAGCGATCTTCAAACTCTACCCCTGGGAAGAGATGGCTGACGATGCGTTTGGCCAACAGCTGCCGTTGCTCGACACGCACTGGTTCGAGCCTCCCTGGAAAGCGATTCTATCCAATAAAGGTATTTTGCCGCTGCTTTGGGAGCACTTTGAGGGCCACCCTAACCTGCTACCGGCTTTTTTCGAAAATGCTAACAGCCCACCGCTACCAGCGGGCTGGGTGCGCAAACCGTTCTTCTCTCGGGAAGGCAGTAACATAGAGCTGATTACCCCATCAGGCCAGCGCGAGGCCGTAGATGGCCCTTACACTGACAGCCCCTGGATTCGTCAGGCTTACCACCCGATGCCGCGCTTTGGTGACAATCATGCCCTAGTCGGTAGCTGGGTAGTGGGTGACCGCGCCTGCGGCATGGGCATTCGTGAAGATATGGGCCGCATCACCAAAGACACCTCGTGCTTTATTCCCCACGCGATCGTATAAACAGAAGTACCAAATTCAACTTATTAGCGCTGGACATTGCTCCCTAAAAAAGCTGAAATCGTTGGTATTACTGATTGATACTACCGGGAGTATTACTTCCGCGAGTAGAGGGGCCATCGACCCTTCATCTTCTATACCCTGAGCGTTGCCTAACAGCGTTAATGCTAAATGCCGTTGCGTCTTCAGGGCCACCATCTACTTTGGAGCAACGGCGAACATGATGGCGCGCTGGAAATCCCTACCTTTAAGGCTTCGGCTATTTTCATCCTTTGGGATCGTCTTAGCGCTGGCAATGCTTCTAGCGCTCTATCTTCAAGCGCGCTCCCACAGCCAGGCGCGGCTTGATAACCTGCTTAATCAGGAGCTACCGGCACAGATCGAAGGATTAGCTGCGCATATAAACCTTAACCTTAGCCAGGATCTGGCCATTTCCAAAAGCCTTGCCAATAGCTACTTTATTGAACAGTGGATTAGCGACGGATTACCTGAAGCACAACAAAACGATATTACCCGCTACCTTATGCGCCTGATGGAACAGATAGACACCGAGCTACTGTTTATCGCCGCTCAGCACCAGGGCCGCGGTTACTATTTCCAACTGCGCAATGGCGAACTCCTGCAACGTACTATCCAGCCGCCAGGCAGTGACGATGATTGGTACTACCGTTTTACTGAAAGCGATAACGCTTACGAGTTAAATTTAGATAGCGATACTTTTTCACCCGAAGATGCCTTTGTGTATGTTAACTACCGCAGTGCCGTCGATGCCGCCAACGGACGACCGCTGGTAGTGGCTGGAGCGGGGCTTGATCTCTCCCAAATGGCCAGCTTGATTAGTGACTTCCGCTTAGGGAATACCGGACGCGCTTCGCTTATCAGCGCCGAAGGTGAACTGCTCATTCACAGCGGTGAGGGCGTAATAACATCGGAACCTCTGCCCGATCAAATGTCCCAGCGCTTGCAGCCCGATGAACGGCGCCAGGTTCACGAAATTGAGCGCGATGGCAGCACACTGCTGGTTAACACACGCTGGCTGCCCGAGCTGCAGCGCTACCTCATGGTTGAGGTCGATAAAGAGGCGTACTTGGCATCCACGCGTGAGCGCTTTCTGGAATCTAGCGGTGTAGGTTTACTCATACTGCTTGTTGGGTTGCTGATTCTCTATCCGCTGACCGGCAGTCTTATTCGTCCACTCATTGATTTCCAGCGCCAGTTGAAAGATATCACCCACAGTTTAGATCTCTCGCGGCGCGTCAGCACCGACGACAAAGCGGAGCTTGGCGACTTAGCCCATCAAACTAACGAGCTCCTTGAGCGTCTCTCCCGCGCCATTGCGGCGGTGGCCAAGAACGCAATGGCGCTAACACACGTCGCCGATCGGCTGGCAAAAACCGCTGGCCTTTCCGGTGTGCACGGCAGCGATATTGACAATGAAGCAAGCCAAACCATGGCCGCAGCCGTCGAAGAGATGGCCTCTTCGGTGGCTGAAATCACCTCCACCATGGAAGAACTTTCTACCTCATCTACCCAAATCGCTGACCACTCCCAGTCAGTGGTCGACGTTGCCAACCAAACTCTGGAGCGCAGCCGCAAAGGCAGTGCGGCCATGCAGCTTCTACAGTCAAAAATGCAGGATATCCGCAGCGACAGCGAGCAGAGCCTGACCGAGATCATGACGCTGGGGGCTAAATCTAAGCAGATCAATAAAGTCATGGAGTTGATCAATACGCTAGCCGCCCAGACCAAGCTGATCGCCTTTAATGCCGCGCTGGAAGCCTCCAGCGCGGGGGAATCGGGCCGACGCTTTTCGGTTGTGGCCAGCGAGATACGCCGCTTGGCTGACAGCGTGACCGACTCTACCCAAGAAATCGAAGCGCACACCGATGATATTCAGACGGCTATTAATCGCTTAGTTGTGGCGTCTGAAAAAGGCGCCTCCTCCATCGAGCAAGGCGTTGAAGCCAGCATGAGCACTGCCCAGGACCTTGAAGCACTGCTCAAAGCGGCCAGTCAAACCAGCAGTGCCGCCCAGCAGATATCGCTCTCTACTCAGCAACAAAAAACTGCCAGTAGCCAGGTGGTCATGGCGCTGCGCGACATCGACACAGCCAGTTCACGCAATGCCCATTCGGTGCGCAGCATTACCGATATCAGCCAAGATATGATTCAAATGTCGACAGAGCTTAACGCGCTGGTGCAGGAGTTCACCCTTACCCATAAAGATCGCTGATAAGGATACCGGATGAGTGTAATTCGGGTAGTCATTGCCGACGACAGCCAAGTAGCCCGCGACGTGCTACGCGATATCCTTAGCCGAGCCGATGATATTGAGGTCGTAGGTGAAGCCACTAACGGCCGCGAAGCAGTAGAGCTGGTCAAACGCCTTGCACCGCAGCTGATCACCATGGACCTCAACATGCCGGTGATGGACGGCCTAAGCGCTATTGAAGAGATTATGTATAGCAGGGGCGTGCCCATCCTGGTGGTCAGTGACCGCTCCGATGCTCAAACGGCTTATCAGGCTTTAGAAGTGGGTGCGCTTGAAGTAATGCCTAAACCCACATTAGAAGGGGCCGACGCAGATCGCCTATTGGAACGTGTTCGCCTGCTTGCGGGTGTTGCGGTGATTACTCGCCTACGGCGGCGCGTCACAACACCGGCTCCCATTATCACCCTGCCTACCCTGCCCGCGGCCTCAAGTGGCGTGCCGCGGAACTTTCAACACGTCGTCGCGATCGCTTGTTCGACCGGTGGCCCGCAAGCCTTAGTGCGCCTGTTGCGAACGCTACCGGCTAGGTTTCCAGCGCCTATTGTGATCGCCCAGCACATCAGCCATGGGTTTATTGATGGTATGGCTGAATGGCTAGCATCGCTATGCGCCATGCCGATCAGTGTTGCCAAAGAGGGCGAGCAGATTCAGCCTGGGCACATTTACCTATCACCTTCAGAGCGTGATTTATGTGTCTCCCCCCGCCACCGTTTCCAGCTTCAGCCCAGCCCCCAAAGCTCTCTGTATCATCCTAGCTGCGATGTGCTGTTGCAGAGTGTCGCAGAGGTCTACGGCAGAGATGCCATCGGCATTATCCTGACCGGTATGGGCCGCGATGGCGTTATTGGCATGCGGGCTATTTATCAGGCAGGCGGCACCACCTTCGCGCAAGATGAAGCCAGCTCAGTTATTTATGGCATGAACCAGGAAGCCGTTAAAGCGGGTGTTATTCAGTATGAGCTACCGCTAGATAGCCTGGCGGGACGTCTATTGCGCGATGTGCGCGGCTCCCTAAATAACAACCGACCGGAGCCTCTAGCATGAGCGCGTTAGCGCCCTTTAAAGCCCTTGTGCATCAGCGCTGCGGTTTACACCTAGAGGGCTTGGCCGAAGCTCGGCTATTACGAGCGGTCGCCAGCTTACAAGCCTTCACAGGACTAGCGGATAACACCCAGCTTCTTAAACAATTAACCAGCGACACAGTGCTCTTCGATCACTTTGTCAGCCAGTTAACGGTTAACGAAACCTATTTTTGCCGTGAACCGGATGCCTTGAACTGGTTGGTTAGCACCTATCTGCCTGAGCGCTTAGCGGCAAGGGGGCCACCGCTATCCATCTTTAGCGCAGGCTGTTCTTCCGGCGAGGAGCCCTATAGCGTAGCGATGATGCTGTTTGAGCGCTTTGGCGAGCGCGCTAAATCGCTGTTTACTCTCACCGGCGGTGACCTGGATCACCAAATTCTCGCCAAGGCACGCCAGGCGATTTATGGCGGCATGGCGTTTCGCGCGCTCTCACCCGACTTCAAAGCGCGTTACTTTAGCCCTTTCCAGGGCCGCTTTAAGCTTCACGAATCTCTTCGCCAATGGGTAACTTTTTGTCCGTTTAACCTTTTAAACGCCCATGAAAGCCATCCAGGCGGCCCCTTTGATGTGATTCTGTTTCGCAATGTATCGATCTACTTTGACCCGCAGACGCGGCGGCGTATTCACCATCAGCTGAGCCAGTTGCTGGCCCCGAATGGCATCTTACTCTGCGGTGTTACCGAAACGTTGGGTAACGATCTCGGCGTTTTTGAGCTGGTCGAAGATCAGGGCATATTTTACTTTCGCCGCGCTGAGCAATCCGCCGCAGTGCCAACGGCTCCCCTTGAGCCGCCCATGCTTGCGATGCGCGCAAAGGCTGATGACAGTAGTGACATCCGTGAGAGCGCCCGTGAAACGCTAGGGCTAGCAAGCAGCACTGATTTAGCGCCCGATGCGCCTCTTGCCCAAACAGCGGATAGCGAACAAGCAGATAGCACCGCTGATCAGCTGCATACCGCCCATCAGTTGCTCAATCAAAATGCCTTTAACGAGGCCGCAACGCTGCTTGAGGCGCTTCTTAAACAACAGCCGTGGTCAATCGATACGCTAGTACTAGCCGGGCTAGTCGCCCGCTGGCAGCAAAAGCCCCATGTGGCCTACGACTATTTTAAACGGGCTATTTACGTTGCCCCAGAGTGCTGGCCAGCGCACTTCTACTTAGCTGAACTGTATCGCCAGGGTGAATTGACCGACGAGCCGCTACAACGCAAGCAACGCTATGCCGCGGTGGTGCGTTTGCTGACCACTGCGCCCACCTCAAGCGGCGGGTTAGACACTATCGTCCCACCGCTGCCACCTGGCGATGCGCGCTTCCTTGCCGAACGTTATTTAGAAGCGGACAGCACCACGCTGGCATCCCCTCACCTCTCACAGGGAGTGAGTTAACATGGCGCTGGATATTCGCCGCTTTATTCAGCGCTTTGTGGAAGAGGCCGCCGACCACCTGCCGCGCTTACGCGAAGGGATAAGTGCATTAGAGCAGGGCTATGCTGACCGAGAGCAGATCAATGAGCTGTTTCGCGCAGCGCATACGCTCAAAGGCTCGTCGCGTATGTTAAAGCTGGCGCCCATTACGGCACTGGCGCATAGCACGGAAGAACTGCTCAGCGCCCTGCGCGACGGCACCCTAACCGCATCGCCGACAGTTACCAGCCTGCTTAACCAAGCCGTTGATGGGCTTTCTGACTTTGTCAGTCAGCTAGCCCAAGGGGCAACAGGCGATGACTTACCGGCCACGGATGAGGCGTTGTGTAACGCCCTTGAACAGGCGGCTCTTCAAACCCAACCCCTGCCCAGCACACCTGCACCCCCGCTTCCTGTTACGCCTTCAGCACCTTCGACTTCCACTGCGCTGACCACCGAGAGCGAACTACGCCTCAGCGATACGGTGCGGGTTCGTTTGGACCGGCTAGACGATGTTATCCGCTTGATGGGTGAAGTACTTTCCGGCCACCACCACTTACATACCTTGGTTGACCAAGCCCGCGCGTTAAGCACCACGCTCCCTGCCGAGCAGCAGGCGCCCTTTCACGCTTTTCACCGTGAGCTGAAAGATAGCGTTTTAAGTCACGATTCGCTGATGAACGACTTGCACGACCGGGCACTGCAAATGCGCATGCTACCGCTAAGCGTAGTGTTTGATCCGCTCGCGCACATGTCCCGTGAGTTGGCTCAATCACTCGGCAAACAGGTCGACTGCCGCTTACGAGGCGCCGAAATAGAGCTTGATCGCCAGATGATTGATCGCTTGTCAGACCCGCTCATTCACCTGCTGCGCAATGCCCTGGATCATGGCTTCGAGCCACCTGCCGAGCGCGTGGCATCGGGTAAATCACCCCGGGGGAAGCTGGTGATTGAAGCGTGGCAAGATGCGGACTGGGTAATGGTTGAGATGCATGATGATGGCGCAGGTATTGCGTTAGACGCGGTGCGTCAGAAAGCGCTTGCCAAACAGCTCGTCAGTGAAGAGCAGCTGAATACACTGAGTGAGCAGGAAACCCTGGAGCTTATTTTCCTGCCGGGTTTCTCTACTAAAAGCATGATTACCGACTTTTCTGGGCGCGGCGTGGGCTTAGATGTGGTCAAGCGCACGGTTATGGACGAGCTTAACGGCGACTTACAGCTTACCAGCGAACGCGGCAGCGGCACGCGCTTTACCCTGCGCCTGCCACTCTCACTGGCCATGATGCGCGTGCTGTTGATCAGCGTTGGCGGTGTCACCCTAGGGGTAACCGCGCCTTACGTATCCGAGCTGGTGGAGTGTTCACCTGGCTCATTCATTGATGCTGCTGGACAGCGCACGCTGATTTTGCGCAATGAATTTGTACCGGTGGTATCACTAGCCCAACTGCTTGAGCTACCTGAGACAACGTCCGACACCGATAATACCTTACTGCTGGTCGTCCACCAGCGACACCAGAAGCTCGCCTTGATAATTGATTCACTGATTGATGAGCGCGATATGGTGATTAAGCCGCTCCCGGTGCATCTACGTCACTTACCGCTGGTCTCGGGCATGGTTTCCATGGGGCGTAATGCGCTGGTGAGCCTACTGCACATACCTGCGTTGCTGGAGGCTACCCGGCACAATGTCCAGCACCTTGGTAATGAGCGTCCCTCATCCACTCTCGCGAAGCGCATTTTGGTAGTCGATGACTCACTGAATACCCGGGAAATAGAGAAAGACGTACTCGAAGCGTGGGGCTACCACGTTACGCTGGCCGAAAATGGTCGCGATGGGTTAGCCAAAGCACTGGCGGAGCCATTTGATGCAGTACTAACCGACGTTGAGATGCCAATAATGGACGGCTTTGCGCTGACTGCCCGACTGCGCGAAAATGAGGTTTATCGTTATCGGCCGATTATTATTATCACCTCGCGGGAAAAAGAGTCTGATCGGCGACGCGGCATTGAGGTTGGTGCCGATGCCTATATCGTCAAGGGCAGTTTTGATCAAAACAATTTAGTAGAAACTCTCCAGGCCCTGCTGGGTTAAAGCGCGGGTTACTTACACAACACTCAAGAGGTCATGGATGCATATTCTGGTCGTAGACGACGATCCGCTAGCGGGTGAAATGACGGCGGCACTGCTTGAATCGCAAGGGCATAATACTCTGATGGCCAATGATGCAATGGACGCCGTCGAGCAGTTAGATTCTCACAGCGATATCAAACTGATTGTCAGCGATATGCACATGCCCCTTGTCAGCGGCACAGTACTGCTAGCGATGCTGCGCGAGCAAGGCAATCACCTGCCGTTTATTTTACTTACCGGGGACACCCCGGATGAAGCACTACGCCAGACACCGGGCCTGAACGCCTGTTTGCGTAAAGATGCCGAGCTGGCAAGTAATCTAGAAGCCGCCGTTCAACAGGCACTCAACAGCTAAGCATGCTCCGAAACAATGTTAGATGCGATGGAATGGATAAAATGGAACGGATCGCCGCTTTCGACCAATCACTTAGGTAGTCTGATGTCTCAGCCCGCCCCTTCGCTGCACGAAAAGCTCAATCAGCTGCGTGCGCGTTTTATTGAGCAGCTTCCAGCCCGCTTAGCGCACACCGCCAAGCTGTGGGAGCAGAGCCGCGCCTCGACCGAAGAGCAAACGCGACTCGCGCCGGAGCTGCACCGCTTCTTTCATAGTTTGAAAGGAACCGGGAGGTCGTTGGGCTTTGAGCGGCTTGCCCAGCTAGCAGACCAGGCTGAGGAGTCGCTCACCTCCTCTCCTCTGCGTGCTGATATCGACACCTATATCAGCGAGCTGCTACATAAGCTGGGGCGCGAACAGCAACACTTGCGTTCGCATAATGGCCAGCAGCAAGCGCTGTCCGCGGTGCACAGCTTTGAGCTGACCGGCCAAGTGGAGCCGATGCGCAATAAGCGCCAGCGGTTAATTTACTTGTGCGACGATGAGCCCGAGCAGGTCGATCAACTAATCCACCATCTCCGCTGTTTTGGTCATGAGGTCGTGCACTTTATCGACACAGAAACGTTCTTTAACGCCG
This sequence comes from Halomonas sp. GFAJ-1, assembly GCF_000236625.2. Lineage (NCBI taxonomy): Bacteria > Pseudomonadati > Pseudomonadota > Gammaproteobacteria > Oceanospirillales > Halomonadaceae > Halomonas > Halomonas sp. GFAJ-1. Next base: position 23,560 of record NZ_AHBC01000055.1, on the reverse strand, counting down.
TGCTCACTCGTCGGCCAGACGCGGTGATCATGGATGTGCAGTTCCCCCAAGGCCAGACAGCCGGCACGGAAACCCTGGCCAGCCTCAACAAATTGACCGACCAACCGCTGCCTGCCATCGTACTGTCGGCCCACAGCGACTTTCATTCACGCCTGAGCGCCGTTCGCGCAGGCTGCGACGGCTACTTCATAAAGCCAGTGAAGCCGCTGGATCTTATGTTGGCGGTGGATGAGCTCACCGCTCCGGCGGCGGAAGAGCCGCTAAAGGTACTCGTGGTGGATGATGAGCCTGAAGTAGCTGCCTACCATGCCTTACTGCTTGAAGAGGGCGGCATGATGGCTCATCAAGTTCACCATCCCGCCGATGCACTCACTACGATGGAGCGCTTTAGTCCCGACTTACTGCTGGTCGATGTGTATATGCCGGTGTGTTCAGGGGAAGAGCTGGCGACGATTATTCGTCAGCAGCCGGAGTATCTAGGGCTACCGATCATCTATCTCTCTAGTGAAACCGACAGCCAAAAGCAAATTTCCGCGATGTCCGCGGGTGTTGAAGCCTTTCTTACCAAGCCCGTACAGGCAGAGGAACTGGTCTCGGCGGTGCGGCTGCGCGCTGAACGCCTACGCCTACTGCGCTCATTAATGACCCGCGATAGTATGACCGGCTTGTATAACCACAGCACTACCACCGAGCTCATCAATAAAACCCTCGCCCAAGCACACCGCGAAAACAGCCAGCACGCCATGGCGATGATTGATATTGATCACTTTAAACATGTGAATGATACCCACGGCCACTTGGCGGGCGATCAAGTGATTATCACCTTGGCAAGGCTATTAAAGAGCCGCCTGCGGCTCTCAGATATTATCGGCCGTTACGGCGGCGAAGAATTTGTTGTGCTGCTAAAAGGTATCAACGCCGAGAAGGCCGCCACATTAATTAATAGTTTGCGCGAGGATTTTGCACTGGTCGATTTCCACGCCGGTGATGTCCGCTTTCGCTGCACCTTCAGCGCAGGTATCAGCAGCTTCCCCGCGCAGCCTTCTACCGAGTCACTGCGTTTAAGCGCTGATCAGGCGCTCTACCTTGCCAAAGACCAGGGACGCAATCAGGTCGTCGTATCAATGGAGCAAGCCGATGAGCGCTGAAACGCCACGCGACAGCCACTCTTTGGAAGAGGCGTTAGCGGCACACGGCGATGCTAATACAGTGGTCGATGTTGATGAGCCCACCCAGCAGCTAGTGCTTTTTCGGCTCAATGGCCAGCGCTTTGCACTACCCGGCAGCGCAGTGAGCGAGATTTTACCCAGCGATCAGCCCGTTTATTACGTACCGGGGCTACCTGTCTCTACTGAAGGCGTACTGCACCTGCGTGGCCACATTGAGTCTGTCATTAGCCTGCATCAGCTACTCGGCCTGCCCACGCCTGAGAACCCAACCCACGGCATGATTTTGTTAGTCAACGCAGCGGGCATGAGCAGCGGCGTGCGAATAGAACAGCTAGACGATGTGTGCGACGTGGCCCAAAGCATGCTGCAAGCGCCTCCCGAAACGCTTCCCAGCACGTTGCACCCTTATGTTAGCGCGCTGTGGCAGATAGATGATCGCCAAGCGCTTGCACTGCTTGAGCCAGAGGCGCTATTCAACGCCTACCAGCAGGGGCTGGGTTAACGTGCTTCAGCATCAAGATCATGACGAGCAAGCTCAGGTGGCTATGGTGCTGTTTCGCGTAGGGCCTTACCGTGCCGCCCTAGAAGCGTGTCATGTTATCGCCATGGCCGATCAACCGACGGCATTGCGCAGCGCCAGCGCCCACTCGTTGCTTTATGAAGGGCGCGACCAACCTACGCCACCTAGCCGCTGGCTAACCCTGCGCGACGCTCAAGTAAGGAGCGAAAAAAACAGCACTTGGCAGCTAGGCGTAAGCGGCGACATTACCCTTCGGCAACTGCCTGCCAACACGCTTTACCCGCTACCTAAGCTGCTGCGTTCCCGACGGTTTTCAATGGCGCTGTGCGGCTTTACGTTTGAACAGCAGCAACTCGTACTGCTGTTGGACGCGCGCAAGCTGACTCCTTAGCCTTCTCATCCCCTAACTTGCCAACCATAAACAGCGGATCTTATCGCCCTTAGCGATTTCGCTATTAGGCGGGATCACCGCTAAGGCATCGGCGTTGATGCACGACGAAAGCACGCCGGAATTCTGATCGTCAAAAGCCTTGGCCGTCACACCGCTTGGCGTAAAGTTTAGCGTCACGCGCATATAGTGTTCGCGGGGGCCGGTTGAGGTGGCAAAACCAGCGCTAGCAGTCATATTGGGCAGTGCTTTTAAAGTAGGGCAGCCAAGCAGTGCGCCCATTAGTGGCCGCAAAAATAGCCATGCCCCTACAAAACTAGACACAGGGTTCCCAGGAAGCCCTACAAAGCGTGCGTGGCTGCCATCGTTGCGGGGCAAACGGCCCAGTGCCAGCGGCTTGCCAGGGCGAATCGCCAGCTTCCACATATCGAGCTGGCCCAGCGTTTCCAGCGCGGCTTTGACATGATCCTCTTCGCCCACGCTTACACCACCGGTGCTGATAACCACGTCAGCGTTTAGCCCCGCTTGGCGCAGTAGTTCAACGGTTTGAGCATAGTCATCCGGCACGCTAACCAGTTGCACGACGTCAGCCCCAAAGTTTTCTAACAGCCGCTTGAGCATTGGCCGGTTAGAGTTATAGAGCTGACCGGGCTTTAATGGTGTGCCGGGGTCAACAATCTCATCGCCAGTGGAGAGTAATGCCACACGGGGCCGACGGCGTACGCTCACATCGGTGACGCCTTGCCCGGCCAAATGACCTAATGCAGCAGCTTCCAACCGTTCACCGGCATTTAGCAGCACAGAACCACTTTGCACGTCGCGCCCCTGACGGCGCACATTGTCCCCCGCCGGAATATCCGCTGGAATCAGTGCGCGCTCACCGTCAATCTCTACGCGCTCTTGCATCACCATACAGTCAGCGCCAGCAGGAATCTCACCGCCGGTAAAAATACGTGCGCAGCTGCCGGGCGCAAGCGTTTGGGCCTGGGTGCCTGCGGCAATGCGCTGACTTATCGGCAGCCATTGCCCCGCATCAGCGGCGCGCAAGGCGTAGCCATCCATGGCGCTATTATCAAACGGCGGCACGTCCAACTGGGCATAAACAACGTCGGCCAGCACGCGACCCGCCGCCTGCACTAGCGGCACTGGCTCAGCCTCCAGCGGCACCACCCCTGCCAGCAGCGCCTCAAGGGCTGTTTCGATCGGCTGTAAATCAGCCATGCTGCCCCCGGCCTGGAATCACTAAGTTGGCAAAATTGCACGGCTTATGGCGGCTATCCAACTGCTCGGCCAGAATGCCGTCCCAGCCGGTGCGGCACGCACCGGTTGAGCCGGGCAAACAGAACACGACAGTGGCGTTGGCAAACCCACCCAAAGCGCGGCTTTGAATCGTGGAGCTACCGATCTCGTCGCCGCTCAATTGGCGAAAGCGCTCACCAAAGCCTTCGATGCGCTTATCCAGCAGCACCGAGATAGCCTCGGGGGTGGAGTCGCGCCCGGTAAAGCCTGTCCCCCCCGTGGTAATCACCACCTGAATCGCAGGGTCGGCAATCCACTGGGCCACCACCGCGCGAAGTTGATACACATCGTCCTGCACAATGCGCTTTTCAGCCAGGGTATGGCCCGCGCCGGTGAGCCGCTCTATTAGGAATTGGCCCGAACGATCGGTCTCTTCCGTGCGCGTATCCGACACCGTTAACACCGCTACGTTTAACGCCACCATGCTTTCCATGGGCTACTCCTGGGTTTTCTTCTGAGCGTGACGCGCCTCTAGCGCAGCGAGCTGTTCGGGCGTTGCCTTACCTTGGTAGTGCGCTTTCCACTCGCTATAGGGCATGCCATACACGTACTCGCGGGCGGCTTCCATCTCAAGCGAAGTACCCTGCTCCTCTGCCGCCGTGACCAGCCACTTGGAGAGGCAGTTACGGCAGAAGTCAGCCAGGATCATCAGGTCGATATTTTGCACGTCTTTGTTGTCGTCTAAATGCTTCAGTAGGCGGCGAAAAGCGGCTGCTTCAATTTCGGTACGCGCGGTAGTATCCAGTTCGTCAAATGTTGCCATGTTGATTTCTCTTTAAAGTGCGTTAAGGGCAGCATAACAAAAGACACCGCCCGTAGGCGGTGTCAAAGGGCATTACTATACGTCGCTAGCTAGGTCGAGAAGCTGAAACGTCACTGCTGCTGTCACCCGACTTGCGAGCAGCAACCTCCTCTTCCGAGATTGCTTGATCCTTCACTTCTTCATACCAAAGGTTGTGGTGCTCTTTCGCCCAAGCTTCATCCACGTAACCCGTGGTCATGGCTTCAAGCGACCCTTCGGTACCCACCGTGCCAATGTAGATATGGCCAAGCGCTACTGCGGTTAAGCCAAGGGCACCCACCGCATGGATAATATTCGCCCACTGCATGGTGTCACGGCTTTGGCCGTAGTTAGGAAAGTCGAGTACAAAGCCACTAACAACCACCACAATGCCTGCGGTAGCCAGCAACCAATACCAAGCTTTTTCCCCGCCATTAGCGAAACCTGCATCCGGATGGCCTTTTCCTACAAGCCCACCGCCCTGCTTGAACCACTGCAGGTCGTGCTTTTTGGGAATGTTATCTTTAAGCAGCTTCACTAGCAGTACAACCAGCAGAATGCCAAATAGCGGCCCCAGGTAGTTATGTAACACTTTCGAGGCCGAAATCATCCACCCCCAAAAAGCATCACCGAAAAGCGACCGGAATACGAACTTGCCGTACAGTAAGTTCAAACCGGTCAACGCCAGGGTGATAAACAGGGTGGCCACGGTCCAGTGCAACGAGCGCATAAATAGTGACCAGCGGAACAGCTTGCGGCCAGTACGCGGCTCTGCTAATTCCTTACGGCCGATGATCAGATAGAACAGCGTGATAATGCTCACCATGCCAAACACTGCGATTAGGCCAAATGGCGACACCCAGCGGTTGCGCAGCGTGCGCCATGTTTCACCACTGGCATTGATCAGGTTGTAGTTGCTGTCATGACGAGAATCTCGGAAATTTGCATCCGTCTCGCCACTACGCACCTGGCGCCATTGATCAGCCGTAATGCCGGGGGCAGCGGTTCTCATTTCGCGGTCAGGTTCCGCCTGGGCCACCGCTACCTGGGTGAACCCAAGGCTCAGCATCACTACCAGCGCTACCATCACCAAGCGCCAAATGCCCAGGGCGAGCCCTTTACCTGAGCGCGGCACCCTGACGGGTGCCTGTGCAGTCAACAGGTTCATGACACGCCTCCTCACCCTTTACGGGTAGCATCATAGGCTAAGTTATCGGCACTGGCCTGAGGATTATTAGACCAAGCACCGTCTGGGTGGCCGCGATGCACTACACGCTGACGGAAGATATCAGCCACGTCTTGGGCGTCACCCGCCAGTAGCGCCTTGGTAGAGCACATCTCTGCACATAGCGGCAGCTTACCCTCGGCAATGCGGTTAGAGCCGTACTTCTCATACTCCTCTTCTTTGCTCTCAGCAGGGCCGCCAGCGCAGAAGGTGCATTTGTCCATCTTGCCACGTTCACCAAAGGCATTCTGTTTGGGGAACTGGGGCGCACCGAAGGGGCAAGCGTACAGGCAGTAGCCACAGCCAATGCACAGGTCTTTATCGTGTAGCACGATGCCGTCATCGGTTTTGTAGAAGCAGTCGGTGGGGCAAACGGCCATGCAGGGGGCGTCATCACAGTGCATGCAGGCCACTGAGATAGACATCTCGCTTGCTTCACCGTCGTTCAGCGTGACGACACGACGACGTTGAATGCCCCATTCGACATCGTTAGCGTTTTTACAAGCGGTGACACAGCCGTTGCATTCGATGCAGCGCTCGGCGTCACACATAAATTTCATTTGAGCCATGGTGTTCTCCTCATGCCGGTGCGGGATGGCTCCCGCACCGCCGTGCTGTCAGGTCGGTCGGCCTTTTTTCAAGCCTCAGGCGCGCTCAATGCGGCAAATGGTGCACTTAGTCTCTTGCATTAGTGTCACCGGATCGTAGCCATAGGTGGTGGCGGTGTTCGCTGCTTCACCAATGATGTACGGATCAGAGCCGTCCGGGTAACGGTCGCGCAGGCTCTCGCCCTGGAACATGCCACCGAAGTGGAATGGCATAAACGCAACGTTACGATCAACGCGAGGCGTGACTAAGGCTTTAACTTTTACCCGCCCGCCTTCTGCACCTTCTACCCAGACATCATCGCCATCCCGCACACCAATGTCGTTGGCATTGGCCGGATTGATCTCGACAAACATCTCTTGTTGGAGCTCCGCTAGCCACGACATGGAGCGCGTCTCTTCACCACCGCCTTCGTACTCAACCAGCCGGCCTGAGGTCAGGATAATTGGGTAGTCGGCGCTGTTATCCCGATCCTGAATGGTTTTATACAGCGTAGGTAGACGCATAATGGAGTCGAAGTCGTCCCAGGTGGGGAAGCGTTCAACCAAGTCACGGCGCGTGGTGTAAAGCGGCTCGCGGTGTTTTGGCACTTCATCGGGGAAGGTCCACACCACAGCGCGCGCTTTGGCGTTGCCATAGGGGGCGCAGCCGTGCTCAATCGCTACCCGCTGGATACCGCCTGAGAAGTCGGTTTTCCAGTTTTTACCTTCAGCGGCCACTTTCTCAACGTCGGTCAGGTCATCCCACCAGCCTAAGTCTTTCAGCAACTGATCGTTGAACTCGGGGTAGCCATCGTCGATGTCTCCACCGACAGGTGCCGAACCTTCGGCCAGCAGGTTGACGCCGTTTCGCTCAATGCCAAAGCGGGCACGGAAGCCCATGCCGCCTTCCATGACCGGCACGCTGGTGTCATACAGGTTGGGTGAGCCAGGGTGACGAAACTCCGGCGTTCCCCAGCAGGGCCACGGCAAGCCATAGTAGTCACCGTCAGCGGGGCCGCCCTGGGCACGCAGGTTTTCAAAGCTGAAGGTATGCCAGTTTTTCTGGTGCTCTTTGAGCCGCTCAGGGCTTTGTCCGGTGTAACCCACCGTCCACATGCCGCGATTGATTTCCCGCAGTACGTCTTCAATAAGCGGCTCGTTGCCGTTCATCTCAAAGTTTTTAACGAACTCATTTCCAAAGCCCAGCTTGCGGGCGAATAGGTACATGATTTCGTGGTCGGGCTTAGCCTCAAACAGCGGCTCAATCACTTTATCGCGCCACTGGATGGAGCGGTTGGTGGCGGTTACGCTACCGGTAGTCTCGAACTGGGTAGCCGCAGGCAGCAAGTAAACACCGTCGCTGCGGTCGTGCATAACGGATGCAACGGTGGGATAAGGGTCAACGATGACCATCATCTCAAGCTTCTGCATCGCCTTTTGCATTTCAACGCCGCGGGTTTGCGAGTTAACCGCGTGCCCCCAGTAGAACATTGCTTTTAGCGCGGTCCGCTGGGAGATGTTTTCATCCTCTTCCAGCACGCCGTCCACCCAGCGGGATACCGTAATACCGCTGGTATACATGGGTTTACCATCGGCATATTCGGTGTCATCAAAGCGCTCTTTCAGCCACTCATAGTCAACGTCCCATACGGTTGACCAGTGCTCCCAGGCGCCTTCAGCCAAGCCGTAGTAGCCAGGTAGAGAGTCGCTGCCCAAGCCAAGATCGGTAGCCCCTTGCACGTTGTCATGGCCGCGCAGAATGTTGGCCCCGCCGCCAGATTTACCAATGTTGCCCAGCGCCAGCTCTAAGATGCAGTACGCACGGGTATTGTTGTTCCCGGTAGTGTGCTGAGTACCCCCCATACACCACACTACGCAGCCAGGGCGGTTGTCCGACAACCGCTTGGCCACATCGAACATCTCTGCTTCCGGCACGCCGGTGATATCTTCTACGACCCTGGGCGTAAACTGGGCCACCTCAGCACGGACTTCGTCCATGCCGTAAACGCGCTGGCTGATGTACTCGCTATCTTCCCAGCCGTTCTCAAAAATGTGCCACAACAAGCCCCAGATATAGGCAACGTCCGAGCCGGGGCGCAGGCGTACGTACTTATTGGCTTTCGCCGCCGTGCGGGTAAAGCGCGGGTCGGCAACGATGATGTCGCAATTATTGCGCTCTTTGGCAATCAAGATGTGCTGCATCGCCACCGGGTGGGCTTCACTCGGGTTAGAGCCAATAAACAGGATGGATTTGCTTTTTTGCATATCGTTGAGCGAGTTGGTCATCGCCCCGTAACCCCAGGTGTTCGCCACGCCCGCCACCGTGGTGGAGTGACAGATACGCGCCTGGTGGTCGGTATTGTTGGTGCCCCACATGGAGGCGAGCTTGCGCATTAAATACGCCTGCTCGTTATTGAACTTGGCCGAGCCTAGCCAGTAAACGCTGTCCGGGCCGTGCTCATCGCGCAGCTCAAGCAGCTTGTCACCAATTTCGTTGACCGCATCGTCCCAACTCATGCGCTGCCACTCACCTGACACCAGTTTCATCGGGTATTTCAGACGGCGGGTGGAGTGGCCATGCTGGCGCAGCGAAGCACCCTTGGCACAGTGGGCACCACGGTTAATGGGGTGGTCAAAGGCAGGTTCTTGCTTTGTCCAAATACCTTCTTGAACCTCAGCATAAACGCCACAGCCTACAGAGCAGTGCGTGCAGATAGTGCGCTTAGTCTCTACAGGGGAGTCCAGCACCGGGGTTTTCTGGGCCGACTCGGCACGCTGCATCATCGGCGCGCCCATAAAGCCTACGGCCGCCACGCCACCGGTCGCGACACCCGTGCGCTGCAAAAACTGACGGCGGGAAATTCCAAGACCTGGGGCCTTGGGGGCTGTTGTTTTGCGTGTTAGACGCATGGCAATTCTCCTGGCGTTTTAGCCGTCAGTCGCGCAGCGACGCGTAGTAAGCACGAACATGGTCAGTCTCACGGTAATTAACTGACGCTTTTTCGCTCTCCACCGGCTTGTTGTTATCAGCTTGAGCCAAGGTTACATGGCCCACAGCAGCGGCCGCGCCCGCGGCAGCGGTTCCTAATCCTACGGTCTTGATAAACCGGCGGCGCTCAGAGTTATGTGACGTTTGCATGGGGGGTCTCCTCTTTCATGCCCTTTCTTTTTATGGCTCAACAATACGAACCGGCTGATAGGCCGCTTGATCACTCAAGCTAGCCTGTTCGCTTTCCATAAAAGCGCCACCCAACTGCCCAAGCGCTGCATAGAAAGCGGTGTCTACCTTGGCAAGGTCAGCAAAACAGCTACCGGCCCAGGGCTTGATATGTTGCTGAAAAAAGTAGCCTTGCTCTTGGCTCTGCGAGGCCACCAGCATTGCCATGACTTCGCATACAGCGGCTAGGTGATCTTCTGGCTCATGGACCGACTCGCGACGTTCAAAGCCTAATGCGCGCAGGTCGTGGCGCAGCGCCACCAACGCCGCTTCCATTAACTCGCCGTTTAAGTACCAGGAGCCATAAGGGACTATCTCGCCCTGAATGACGCCCACCAAATGGCGAAAATAAGCACGCTGTAACGCCTCAGGCGTAGTGTCACGGGCAGTGCTTGATAGCGCCGCCCAGCACTCTGCCAGTCGGCTGCCATCCTGCTCGATCTCAAGCGCTGCCAACCATTGCAGCAGCTCTGTGTCCGGCGCTTGGCGCAATAAGCTGGCTAGTAGCTGATAAATATCAGATCTCAGTGCCTCTGAATCACTCAGCGTGGGCATCGCATGGCTCATGGCTTTACACCTTTAATTGCGCGTCAGGGTCGCGGATCATGGTTTTCCAAACGTCCTTCACCCGGCAGTCTTCACACATTTCTAAACGTGCCATCGCCTCACCAGCAAAGTAAGGGTGGTGGGCGAGTTTTTGTTTAATCGCCGCCACGGTACTGGCCGTTGCAAAGGCTTTGCCACAGCTAATGCACTCAAACGGCGCCTCTTCATGGCAAACATGCCGCACATGCCGCTCAGGAGCGGCTAAAAATCCAGGCAACAGGCTAATGGCGTCTTCAGGGCAGGCCTTTTCACATAAGCCGCACTGCACACAATCCGCTTCGCGGAAGCTAAGCGAAGGCGTATCGCCACCGGCACTCAACGCAGGGGTTGGGCAGTTGCTAACACAGGCGTAGCAGAGCGTACAGGCGACACTATCTACTTCGATAGCACCATAAGCAGCACCGCTTGGCATCGGGTGGCGTTCGCCACTGGGTGTTCCAAGCGTGGCTAAGTGTTCCAGCACACGATTTAACCGCTGGCGCTTATCTGGTTCAGGCAAGGCCAGTGCAGCATCGGTTAGCGGCGTTAAGACGGGTAGCGCATCGCGGGCGTCACTATCGCCTGGCTCAATGAGCTGGATACGCGCGGCATCATGACCCAGCGCTTCAAGCAGGCTACGGGCCTGAGTAAGCTGATCAGTTAAAAAAGCGCTTAAGCGTGGAGGCATTGCTTCGTGCAGATGGATGCGCACTTCAGCGGCACCACTGGCCAGCGCGGTGAGCCACTGGTCGTGACCCGCAGCGCCAAGCTCTTCAAGAGGCGCATCCAATATGAAGCCCGGCGTGACGACGCCCGTTTGGCGTTCAGCGTCGAGGGAGTCTTGGGTGATAAAGCGCACTACCGGCACTTGCCCACCGGCCTCGCGATAGGCGGCCAGCCATGTCGACAAGGTGTCCTGCTGCCGGCGGGTTTCTGGCAAGCGAAACTCAATGGCGCCGGTAGGACAGGCGCTGGTACAGCTACCAACGCCCTGGCAAAGAAAGGGGTCAATTTCAATGCGCGACTCGATCCGCCCTTTATAGCTGGAAATGGCGTCTGCAGGGCAAACATCCAGGCAACGCGTACAGCCGATATTACCGCTGGATGAGTGGGCACACAGGTCGCTATTGACCTGAAAGTAACGTGGTTTATCAAACTCGCCAATTAGCTCAGCAACACTGTCTAGCACTTCACCAGGGTTGCTGGCCGTTGCCCAATCAAGCGCCACGTAGCCAGGCGGCGGCAACTCCCAGGGAGGCGTGTTAATCGAACACTCGGCCCCGGTCATGTCCAACACCACGTCAAAGTTACTTCGCTCAATCAGCGCTTGGGCCAGGTTAAGTACGTCACCTTCAACGGGACGAAGCTCAACGTGAAAAGCCCCTAAGTGGCCCGAAACGTGGAGCTGCTGCAACTGTTCAATGGAGAAGCGGCGCTCTATTAATGGCTCGCTGCCGACGGTAAGCGCGCTCTGCTGCTCAGGCTCATCCGTCATCAGCAGGGTCAGCGAAGCAAGACCGCGACCTTGTAAAAGGCGGGCGGCCGAGTACGCGGTATGAGCGCTGCCAATTAACAGCACATGGCCACGACTATGGTAGGTCACATTAGCCGGCGTTAAATTGGCCGGCCACGAGATGCGCTGACGCACCGCCTCACGGGCGGCGACATTGCGCTGGTCGTCTAACGACGCCAGTTGGATACGTTGATTCATGCATGCTCACGGTCAGAAAGTCATTTTTGTTATAATGAAATGTCATTTTTTAATTTCAGACGCTTATCTTAACGCTTTCTATTCCTTGAGCGTATGGGCCTATGGTCTTTTTTGCCACTCTCTTAGCGACTGAAACGTCAACGCTAAGCCATCTATATACTCATAACCCATTGTATAAAAATAATTTTATTGTTTTTCGTGTGTTGCTCCTGATGGGGCACTTACTCTATCAGACTGGTCGTCTAGACCGCCATTTTGCGCTAAATGCTCCTCATCTTCACAGGCATTCAACGCAGCTGAATGCTCTTCCACACCCGTTTTTTCTTCCTCTGTGATCGTTTCATCTACGACATTTTCATTAGTAGCGACGTGCTCTTCTGCCTTATTGGCCCAACGCCGCAATTTACTCGCTAGCTCACTCGCCATGGGCTTGAGTTGCTGACGGTAGTCGGCATCGTAGTCGTCTAAGCCATCACGCACGTTGTAGTTACCCGTAGCCCATAGCCGTTTGAGCGCTCGACGACGTAGCGCAGCGCTAACGCCAGAAGCCATAAACACGCTGAAGTCACTGCCTGGGGGCAACGCATCAGGGTCAGGTAACGTATGGTCCAAGCTGCCCGGTGCGGGCGTCTCATCAACCGCTTGCTGTGATGACAACTCGCTGGGCGCAGCCTGCTCTTCTGCGCCATCGTTTATCGGTGCGCTCTCCCGGGGCCGTTCTTCCACTGTTGCTGATGCCGCGCTTTCCAGCGGTTGCTCATCAACTTCTTCACCGCGCTTTTTGCGCGACCAGCGCTCTAATCGGCTCACTGCGGCTGCTCCTTGGTGGGCAGTTCTTTTGCTCGCCCGGCCCCTTTACGTTTTTTCTTACGCATTTCCAGTGGCGCCTCGCCATGGCGGGCAAGGTAATTTTCAATCCATACCTGAATCGCCATGGGCATCGGCGCTTCTAGCACCTGCTGCTCGCCATCCAGCCAGCCGGCCGCCACATCCTGGCTCGCGGTGATGGCATCCGGCTTAGGCGTTTGACCACTAAATCCTGCCCGTACGAATAGCCGAGGAGAAGCCGACGTTAGATTAAAGCGGTAGGCAGCACGCTCAGTCATCGAAAGCTGAAGCGCTAGCACACACTCGCCCTGATCTCCGGGCGCTAGGCTAGCAATGCGCCACTGTGTCAGGGTAAAACCCTTCACCTGTTTAGGCTCAGCGACCAAGGTAATACTCAATGCGCGTAAATTATCCGTCATAGCGGGAGACCTCTTAGCTAATTACCTTAGACTTAGAATGGGTAGACAAGTAAGCCCCCCGAGCGCCATCATCGTCAACTCAGAGTGTTTTACTCAACTATTATTGTTTTTAGGTACTGTTTTTCAGGTATTGCTGTTCAGGCGCTTGATTAAGTACCAGCGAGGATTGCGGATGCCCGCCCTTCAATTAAGCCGAGCCCGGTTACCAGCGACCACCACTATCAACGTCATGGATGCCTATGGCGAAACACGCCAGCAGGCGATTGCCGCCGAGCGCGCTTTGACGGTTTACCTCAATAAACGCGAAATCGTTACGCTCATGACCTTGGGAGACGACCCAGAAGCCCTGGTGGTGGGCTATTTGCGTAATCAGGGGCTGCTGCGCTCGGCCGAGGACTTAACCGCCGTTCAAGTGGAGTGGGAAGTGGAAGCGGCCGTTGTGGTTACACGCCACCTGCCGGAAGATTTAGAGGCGCGTTTAAGTACGCGCACGGTGACCACCGGCTGCGGTCAAGGAACGGTGTTTGGCAACTTGCTCGCCCAAACCTCATTAACCACCCTGCCTGAAACACTGCTTACGCAGTCAACGCTCTACCAGCTACTGAGCAATCTTAACGCTTACAACGAGACGTACCGCAGCGCAGGCGCGGTACACGGCTGTGCGCTATGCCGCCAAACCGAGGTGCTTGATTTTGTCGAGGATGTTGGCAGGCATAATGCCGTAGACACCTTGGCAGGCCGCCAGTGGCTTAAGCAAGCGGAGAGTGCTAACGCCGACATTTTTTACACCACGGGCCGCCTGACCTCCGAGATGGTGCTAAAAGTAGCGCAGATGGGCATTAGCGTGCTGGTCTCACGCTCCGGCGTCACCCAAAAAGGCGTGGAGCTGGCCGAGCGCTTCGGCGTGATGCTGATTGGCCGCGCTAAGGGAAAAAACTTTCAGGCGATCAATGCTAATGGCCGTTTAACCCTTGACGCCATCCCCGACAAACCACCGACTGCGCGCACATCAAAGGAGGCGGGCGTATGATCGCAACACACGACATAACCGGCATGATTTTGGCCGGCGGTGAAGGTCGCCGGATGGGTGGCCGCGACAAAGGTCTTGAACCCTTCGCCGGGCTGCCGCTGGTGGCCCATGTTGCAAAGCGCTTGGAAGGCCGCGTGGCTGAGCTGCTGATTAATGCCAACCGCAATAGTGACGGCTACGCGCCATTCGCTAACCGGGTGATAGAAGATGCAGAGGGCGGCTTTAAAGGGCCGTTGATGGGCATTTATAGCGGGCTACGGGCGGCTAAAACGCCCTGGCTTCTGGTCGCCCCTTGCGACTCCCCTGCTCTACCCAACGACCTCGTGCCGCGCATGCTTGCGGGCATTATGACGGAAAGCGGCGAGCAGGATATCGCCGTCGCCTTCGACGGTGAGCGCCTTCACCCGGTTGTCGTCCTCTTGCGCACCTCGTTAGCTGACGACCTTGCCGACGCCCTTGCCCAGGGCGAGCGCAAAATCGACCGCTGGTTCGCCCGCCACGCGTGGTGCAAGGTGGATATGTCCGACTGCCCTGAGGCGTTTGCCAACTTAAATACTGAGGAAGAAAAACATCGCTTGGAGCTAGCGCTAGCGACTGCCCCCCAGGAGAGACTATGAGCCTGTCGTGCTTTGAGCTAGGCGAACAGATGCTCCCCGTTGACACCGCGCGGGAAGCGCTTATGACACTGGTTGAGCGCCCAGTGGGGAGTGAGTACATCGCGCTCAGTCAGGCCTATGGCAGGCGACTCGCTGTCGATATCACCGCCCCTATTAATGTGCCGCAAAACACCAATGCTGCCATGGACGGGGTAGCGCTTGCTTGGCCCGAAACAACGCCTTGCCAGACCCGCTGGCCCATTGCAGGCGACGCCTTTGCGGGGCACATGTTTGCAGGCCAAGTGCGTGTAGGCCAGTGCGTGCGCATTACTACCGGCGCCCCGCTACCCGCAGGCGCTGATACCGTCGTTATGCGGGAGCAGCTAGTAGAGCACCCTGATTGCGTGGTGATTGATGCGCCTGAGCGGGTGTTACGCGGCCAGCACGTTCGCCAAGCAGGGGAAGATATCGCTGCTGGCGAAGTTGCCCTGGCCGCGGGCACTCGCCTTGATGCCGCTAGTTTGGGGCTTGTTGCCTCGCTGGGTTATGCCAACGTTGCGGTCTTTAAACGCCCCAAGGTAGCAATTTTCTCCACCGGTAATGAAGTGACGCCCCCTGGCGAGGCGCTACCCAGCGCCGCTATTTACGACACCAACCGATTTGCCTTGATGGGCCTACTCGCCGAACAAGTCGCTGAGGTCGTCGACCTAGGAATTCTGCCCGATGATCAAACCGTCATTCAGCATGCGCTGGCAGACGCTGCCGAAAACAGCGATTTAGTGATTACCAGCGGCGGCGTTTCCGTCGGCCATGCCGACTTCACTCGCCAAGCGTTAGAGCAGCTTGGGCAGTTAGCTTTCTGGCGGGTGGCGCTGCGCCCAGGGCGGCCCATGGCCTGCGGCAGGCTTGGCCAATCGCACACGCCGTTTATTGGCTTGCCCGGCAACCCGGTGGCGGTCATGGTAACCTTTAGCCAGTTTGTGGTCCCGCTGCTGCAACGCCTGCAAGGGCAAATGCCTTCACCACCTGCGCGCTTAACGGCCATTGCGGAAACGCCGCTAAAAAGCCGCTTGCAGCGCACCGATTTTTTACGTGGCGTGTATCGCTGCGACTCGCAGGGAACACTGCACGTGCGCACGACCGGCGCTCAGGGGTCGGGTATTTTGACCTCGATGGTAGCGGCCAACTGCCTGATTGAGCTGGGCGATGATCAGGCAGGTGCTCAGCCTGGTGAAACGGTATCCATTCAACCACTAACGGGGTGGCAATGACCGATCCACAGATTGCCAAACAACTGATTGACGACTTTGGCCGCCGTGTCAGCTACGTGCGGATTTCTGTCACTGATCGCTGCGACTTCCGCTGCGTCTACTGCATGAGCGAGGAGATGGTGTTTCTGCCTCGTGCGCAAGTGCTCACCTTGGAAGAACTGGCGATGGTAGCCCGCGCCTTTACCGAGTTAGGCGTTGAGAAAATCCGCCTCACCGGCGGCGAGCCGCTGGTACGAAAAGGCATTGAGCAGTTAGTGGATGAAATAGGCACGCTGCCAGGGCTTAACGACTTCACCATGACCACCAACGGCGCCAGCCTACGCAAACACGCGAAACAGTTGTTTGCGGGAGGCTTGCGCAGGCTGAACATAAGCCTGGACTCACTCGACCCGGAACGCTTTAAGCAGCTCACCCGCACCGGTGATTTAGCCAAAGTGATTGACGGCATCCACGCCGCCAAAGAGGCTGGTTTCCAGCGCATTAAGCTCAACGCGGTGATTTTAAAAGGCCGTAACGACGATGAAGTGCTCGACCTCGTCACCTTCGCCCGTGAGGAAGGTCTCGATATTAGCTTTATCGAAGAGATGCCGTTGGGCGACGTTTCTGACCACTCCCGGGCAGAGACCTTCTACTCCAGCGACGATGTACAGGCACTGATTGAAACGCGCTATCCGCTAATCCCCACCACAGAAAAGACGCCCGGCCCGTCGCGCTACTTTAAAATGGCCGATAGCGAAAGTCGTGTGGGGTTTATCTCGCCCCACAGCCACAATTTTTGCGACACCTGCAACCGTGTTCGCGTCACCGTTGAAGGGCGCCTGCTGCTCTGTCTGGGCAACGAGCACTCGGTAGATCTACGCGCTGTACTGCGCCGCTATCCAGGGGATATGCAGGCACTGAAAACGGCTATTATCAATGCGCTGCCGCTGAAGCCTGAACGCCATCATTTCACCACCGATGGCGACGTTCAGGTGGTACGTTTTATGAACATGACGGGGGGCTAGGGCGTGGCAGCTTTAAAAAAAGTACCGGTGCATATCATCACCGGCTTTTTAGGCAGCGGAAAAACCACGCTTATCCACAGCCTGCTTGAACAAAAGCCTGTGGATGAAACGTGGGCGATTCTGGTCAACGAGTTTGGTCAAATTGGCATTGATCAAGCGATGTTTGACCATCGTGAGGATGTGGTAGTGAAAGGCCTGCCCGGCGGTTGTCTGTGCTGCCAGCTGTCGTTTGTGCTCCAGGCAGCGCTGATAAACCTACTGGCGCGCAGCAAACCTGACCGCGTGATTATCGAGCCCTCGGGGCTGGGACATCCCGCGGGCCTACTTGACCTACTGCGAGGCGAGGCGTTTCAAGACGTCGTGGATGTCCACGACATTATCGCCACGCTCGACCCTCGCCGCCTGGATGAAGCGCGCGTGCGCGCCCACGAAACGTTTCAAGACCAGTTGGCCATGGCCGACGCGGTGGTGATTACCATGCGAGAACAGTCAGCCCCAGAGCAGCTTGAAAATGCTCAGCAGTTCGCCAACGCGCTTTGGCCAACGCGCAAATGGATTCACCACGCTAACGCCGGACAACTGCCTATTTCCCGATTACTTAACAGCGGTAAAGCCACCTCGACGCGTGCCGACGTACCCGTGGCCCATCAACAGCCCACCTCTCCTCCTAGTCTAGAAGGCGGTTTTTTTGACTTTCTACCTCCGCCTGGCAAACCCCAGCAAGAAACCGCTAGCGCCCTTGGCTACACCAGTACCGGTGTGCGCTGGCACCCGAGTGAGCGCTTTGACCTCGACCGCTTAGCAGCGTGGTTGGGCGAACTCCCCGCGGCGGCTCGGGTAAAAGGGGTGTTTCATACCGACAGCGGTTGGAAGCGCCTTAATCGCGCCGACGGTAAACTCAGTGTAGAGGGCTGCGCCTGGCGCCAGGATTCCCGCCTGGAAGTGATTGTTCCCGACGCGCTAGCAACCCGCCTTCAGCTACCCCTTCTGCTGGCTGACCCATTGGGTTAACGCAGACAACGCCATCGGCCGTGCAAACAGATACCCCTGATAACAGTAGCAGCCGTGCTCGGCCAACCAGCGCTGCTGTTCGCCGGTTTCTACGCCCTCAGCAATCACGTCAAGCCCTAAGCTCTTGGCCAGTGCAATGGTACTCTCCACGATCGCCGCATTGGCAGGGCTTTGCAGAATTTCACGCACAAAGCTCTGGTCAATTTTCAGCTGATCCAGCGGCAGTTTTGCCAGGTACGCAAGCGATGAGTAGCCGGTGCCAAAGTCATCCAGAGAGAAGCGTACACCGAGTGCTTTTAATGCTTCCATTTTAGCCCGGGCATCATCGCGGGCTTCTAAAAACAGGCTTTCAGTCACTTCAAGTTTCAACTTTTCCAGCGGCGCGCCAGTGCGTTGCAAAACAGCTTGGGTGCGGGCGAGAAAATCTGGCTCACGGAACTGCAGTGGGCTCACATTCACAGCCATTTCCAAGTGTGCGTACTGCGGCTGCTGCGCCCATTCGGCCAGCTGGCAACACGCCTCTTCCAGCACCCAGTCGCCTACTTCGTTAATTAACCGCGTGCTCTCAAGTAGTGAAATAAACACCCCGGGCGACACCATGCCGCGCTCAGGGTGCTGCCAACGTAGCAGCGCTTCTACCCCCGTTGGCACGCCGTCGCGGTCGACTTGGGGCTGATAGTGCAACCGCCACTGCTGATTGGCCAAGGCATGGCGAAGGTCTGCCTCAAGCCGCGCACGCTGCACCAGCTCTGACTGCATGGCGGGGTCGAAGAAGCTCAGCGTATCGCGCCCGGCTTCTTTGGCCTGGAATAGCGCCATATCCGCTTGCTGCAGATAGTCATCGACGCTTGGCGCACTGCCATCCACCACCGTAATACCAATACTCCCGGTGACCATCACAGTCTCATCGCGCAGCAGTACCGGGCGACGAATAGCGACCAGCAGCTTTTGGGCAATTCCCTCCGCCAGCAGCGCCGTTTGCTCAGCATCTTCGTTGAGCGTATCAATCACCACTGCAAACTCATCACCCCCTAAACGCGCCAGGGTATCTGTTTCCCGTAGTACCGCCTGCAGCTGCGAGGCCATTTGCTGAAGCAGCTGGTCACCGGCGTAGTGGCCCAGGGTGTCGTTGACCTGCTTGAAATTATCTAAATCAATAAATAGCAGCGCGCCGTGATGCGGGTTCCGCGGGCGAGCATTCATCATGGCTTCCAAGCGATCCTTAAACAAACGGCGATTCGCAAGCCCGGTTAACGGGTCGTAAAACGCTAGCTTGTGGATCTCTTTTTCCGCCGCTTTACGCTCGGTAATATCGCTAAGCGTCGCGACATAATGTGTCAGTACACCGTCATTATCTTTAACCGCACTGATGGTGAGCCACTCAGGAAATACTTCGCCATTTTTACGCCGGTTCCAAACCTCACCTTCCCAACTACCTGATTTAGCGACATTACCCCACAGCGTGCGGTAAAAATCAGCATCGTGACGGCCTGAGCTGAACATGCGCGGGTTTTCCCCCAACACATCGCTCTCTTGGTAGCCTGTAATGCGCGTAAAGGTTCGGTTAACTTTTAAAATGCACCCCTGGGCATCGGTAATCAGCATCCCCAGGTGGGTTTGAAACGCAGTCGCAGCAATGCGTAGCTGCACATCATCCAGCTTCGCTTGGGTAATATCTCGCACCAACGCCAGCACCCCATCAAAACCACCGCTAGCATCACTTAACGGGCTGACAGTGGCGGCGAAATATCTCACTTCGTCCTCAAATGTCAGCGAATACTCAAGCTCCTCAGCACGCCGATGGCGCCGTACGCGATAAAAGACGCTGGAAAATGCCTTCGCCACCTCCTCAGGCAACACATCACTGTAGTGTTTTCCGGTAATGTCATGAACACTCTTAAGCAGCCGGTGCTGATGAATCGCGTGAACGTAGATCACGCCCCCCTGGCTATCAAACACAAAGATCATATCCTGGATGGAGTAGACTAACGCCTGTAGCCGCGCTTCTCGCTGCTGCGCCTCTGCCCGTGCCAGCTCTCGCTCCTGCATACGCTGATAAAGCTGCATTTCAAGCTGTAGGCGGTTGAGATAGTGGCGCAAGCCCCAACCCCCCAGCAGGCCAATCAACACCAAAATGGCACTGAGTATCCATAGCCGCTGCCACCAGCCCGCCAGCACCTGCTGCATGCTCTCACCCACCACCACGGCAAACGGCAATCCCTCAACGCGGTGCAGCCAGAACAAGCGATCATCGCCTTCCAGCGGCGAGACGATGCGCATGCTTTCGCGAGGCATAGCGCTGTTTAAAAACTGGGTAATACGCGCGTGATCAATAGGCGTCCCCAGCGCAGTCTGATCATCTAACCCTGGACGGCGCGCCACTAATTGCCCCTGGGTATCAATGATGGCGATGCTCTCACCCGCTCCCATGCTTAAGCGCTGCAGAGCGCTGTCCAAAACACGGGGAGCAATTTGCACCACCGCCAACCCGCTGAAGTGTCCCTCTAAGCCCCGCAGTCGACGCACGTGGGAAATGTGGTAGTCGCGTGAAAAGGCTGACCAATAGAGAGGGGTCACCAGCTGCTCAAGCCGCGGCGATTGTTGAAACGTCTGGAAAAACGCCGTGCCACGGGTATCAAAGCCGGGAGGATGACTCAAGTTCGAACTGACCAGTAGCTGCCCATGCTCATCGATGATGCTTATCTCTTCGACCATCGGCAGGCTATCGCGGCGCTTTTGAAGCAGCGACTCAAAATGGCGGTGTTCAGTAGGAAAAGGGGGCATGGGAGGCTCTAGCAACTGAGAGACATCCATTAACACCTGATCGCTCAGGGAAAACGTGGTGCTTACCCACTCCCCTACCAGCTCCGCACGGGTCGCACTGCGATCTCGGGAGGCGTTGACCTCTTGATGGTATTGATCACTTAATACCCACGTAAACAGCACCAGCAGCCCCACCATGGCTGCATAATAAAGCGCAATGCTCCCCCAGCGCTGACGCCGGTATAAAGGAAAAGCGTTGGAAGACAAAGACGATGACGGCGGCAAACTCTGCGGCATGGTGCCTTAAAATCCTTATAATTATGTTCGCAACGGGAATGCAGGCCCTCTTTTGCACAGGGACAATAGCCCACTGAATAACGTTAAGCGTACAGCTCTATCTACGATTAAATTGGATATAGGCTTAGTTTACAATGTAATAGAGCCATTAAAGAGCTAATTTTGCTAGGTTTCTTCAAGGATATAAAAGCACCATGCCCACTCTAGGCCAAATGAGCGACTATGAAATACGCTTGGTGCGTATTTTTAAAACCGTGGTGGAGTGCGGCGGCTTTACCGCGGCCGAAACTGCCCTGGGGATTAGCCGCTCAGCCATTAGCCAGCACATGAACGACCTAGAAGGCCGTTTAGGCTTTTCACTCTGCCAGCGCGGGCGCGGAGGGTTCAGCTTAACCGAAGAGGGCAAAGAGATTTATCAGGCAGGCCTGACGCTTCTGACGGCGCTGGAGACGTTTAAAAGCGACGTTAACGCCCTGCACCACAGCATCAAAGGTGAGCTGAATATCGGCATTACCGACAACTTAGTAACGCTGCCCGACATGCACGTTACCCATGCACTGGCGAAGCTGACCGCCCCCCATCACAGCGTTACGGTTAATATTCACATGGAGCCTTCGGATGCGGTCATCCGAGGAGTAATGGACGGCCACTTGCAGGTTGGCGTGGTGCCTGCGGTGAACCTGCCCACCAGTTTGGAAACTCGCCTACTTTATGATGAGCCCTCCTACCTTTACTGCTCAGCCGATCATCCGCTTTATAAACAGCCTGACGACGCCATAAGCGCTGCAGAGATTGCCCTTGCGCCCGCCATCACCCCCCGCTACCCACTGCCCAGCGATGCGCGTATAGCCCACGACTCGCTTAACCTACAGGCGTCGGCTTCCGACCGCGAAGGCGCTGCCTTTTTGATTCTCACCGGACGCTTTATCGGCTTTTTACCGGAACACGTTGCCGCCCAATGGGTCGCCGCAGGCAAAATGCGCACGCTCCATGCAGCCACCCTCCACTATCTAACGCCCTTTGTGTTAATCACCCGCCGCGACCGCCGCCCCAACCGAGTGGTTAATGCATTTTTAAGCTTTCTCAAACAGCCAGACTAAACCGTCAACGCCCAGCCAAAGGCCGGGCGCTGTTTTTGCTGACCAAGCGTTAGTAACGTTTTATGGCTGTTTTATCACTTCACTTGCGTCTAGCGGCGTAGGACCCACCTGAGATGAGGTGGCTAACGCTTGGCTTGCAACATAATAAACAATCGCGCCCAACGCTGAGCCAGTAAACCAGCCGTAGTCATAGAACCAGTTCATAGTGCCGGTTAATAGTGAAAGCAACGTCAGCACCACAGGCACACCGAAAGCGATAAATCCCGCTACATTCACCGCAGGGTACGCATGGTTATCCATATAGAGGCTGGGCACGTCTAGACGCTGCTTTTTAATCAAAAAGTAATCAACTGCCATAATACCTGCAATAGGGCCTAACAAGCTGGAGTAGCCAAGCAACCAGTTAGCGTACATCTGCTCTAAGGATACGCCTTGGGTGATCACGCCTGCTTTTTGTAACAGGTCATAACCCATCAGCAGCACGCCTACCGCCCCTGTCATCAGCACGCCACGCGTCTGATTTATCCACTTAGGTGCAATATTTTGGAAGTCGTTAGTAGGCGATACAATGTTCGCGGCCGTATTCGTGGAAAGCGTCGCAATAATAATAAACACCATCGCCAGCACCACCCAGAAAGGGCTGTTGATCATGCCAATCAAGTTGACCGGATCAGCAATGGTTTGCCCCACCAGTGACTCAGATGCAGCGGTGAGTACCACCCCAAGTGCTGCAAAGAAGAACATGGTCAGCGGCAAGCCCATCACTTGCCCTACAATTTGGTCTTTTTGGCTTTTCGCGAAACGGCTGAAGTCGGGAATATTCAGCGACAACGTGGCCCAAAAACCTACCATAGCGGTTAAGCCAGCAAAGAAGTAACCATAAACCGACGCACCTTCAGGGCGCGATGGCGGCTGAGCCAGCAGCTCTGTCATCGACATATGCGGCCATGCCCACATCATCAGCCCAATCCCCACCGCCAACAGTAACGGCGCGGCCAGTGTTTCCAGCCATTTGATCGATTCAGCGCCACGAATCACCACATACAGATTCATCGCCCCAAAGACAAAAAAGCCGATCACTTCACCAACGCCACCCAAGGCTGCCCAGGCAGGAATTAACGCAGAGAGCAGCAGGTGAATAGCGAGACCGCCAAACATGGTTTGGATACCAAACCAGCCACAGCCTACTAACGCCCGTACTAAACACGGCACGTTAGAGCCTAAAATACCAAACGATGAGCGCAGTACGACGGGAAAGGGAATGCCAAATTTCGTGCCAGGAAAAGCGTTTAAGGTGAGCGGAATCAGCACGATGATATTGGCCAGAAGGATAGCAAACAGTGCCTCCCCTACGCTTAAGCCAAAATAGGCGGTGAGTACCCCCCCCAGCGTATAGGTCGGTACACAGATCGACATCCCTACCCATAGCGCGCCAATGTTCCATTTACTCCAGGTTCTTTCAGCCGCCTTTGTGGGGGCAATATCCTCGTTAAAGCGTGGGCTATCACGAACATCGTTTTCGACATCAAGTTCAATTAGCCCCTCTCTATCCACCATTTGGGAGGTTCGCTCGGTCATAGTGTTCTCCTCAGCAGTGCTGTTGCCCGTTGTATTCACGGTATCGCTTTATGTGCAGCAATAAGCGTGCCTAAACCAGCCACTAAGCTATTAACTTATTGATCAAGAAGCTGACTTATCTGACAGACATACAGACACTGTTAGCGTGATTGTTATTATTCGCCTTATGGTTTTACAAACC